>JAIHTM010000001.1 GCA_022713905.1 Collinsella sp. | reverse complement strand
GCTCACGCGGCTCACGCGGCTCACGCGGCTCACGCGGCTCACGCGGCTCACGCGGCTCACGCGGCTCACGCGGCTCACGCGGCTCACGCGGCTCACGCGAAGATCGTGTAGCAGCATCGACGACACTGCTCAGAACCCAATGGACGATGAAGTTCAGCAAGAGAAGGACGCACGAATGCAGAAAGAACGACAGCGAGGACGAACCTCTCCCCAGGATCCATGACGAAATATCCAGAGGACGCAGAAAAGAAAGGCCCCAGAGTTACGCAGTCCCAAATCAATCTCATGGACTACTTGCACCCACCCCCTTCGGGGGCCGCCTGAATGGCGGAACCGCAACGTTTTGCGCCGGTGACTGCGAAATTCGCGCCGATATCGGCGCGGGTGAGGGCGTATGCTCCGTGGCCAGTCATGGGAAACGACGACGGAAACAGGGGCGGCTCCTCCCCGGCATGCCAGGCGTGCGGCCGGCCAGTGCGCGAACGCGACCCCCGAACGGGATCGGCGCCGCCATGCCACCGTGCATGCCGCGGGTCGTGGGAACACCGGCGACGTCTGGAACGCGAGCGTGAGCGTTCGGCCGAACTCGACGAGTCGATGCTCAGGGCCAGATGGTCGGCACGACAGGCGGCCGCCTCCTGGAGGGACGACATCGCCAACCGAAACGAGCTCGTCGCGGACGCCGACCGGTACAGGTCGATACGGGCGTACTGGCTCGTGCGCACGCTCGTCCTGGTCATGCGTCTCGAACCGCGTACGGTCGCCTCCGGCGCGGACCCGAGGACCGTGGAACTGACCCGGCAGGCGGGACGCCGGACCATGGACCGCATCGCCGACATCATCCGCTGGAAATGGCCACGGCCATGGAGGAACGACCCCGGAACCGGCGACGAGGGAACCCTGGACCGGACCCTCGAAGGCGCGTGGCCCGAACCCGTCGAGGGAGGAGAGACGGGGTACCGGGCCGATCTCGACCACGCGGACACGGCGGGGGCCCGCACCATCGGCTGGGAACGGATCATCGACACGATCTGGCGAGAGGACCACCGGGATCCGGAACGGTCCGGGCCATGGACCCTCGGCGCAGGAGGGGAGGCATGATGACGGCACGGGCGGACGAGCCGGTGCCCGGCATCTGCGCATGGTGCGGGCGCGCGGCTGACATACACGCGGACGGATGCTGCGCCGAATGCCGGCGGCGCGCGGACAGGACGGCCGGGGGCCCCGGCCGTGCCCGATGCAAGTGGTGCGGGCGGCCACTGCGTTATGCGGGCAGAGGCAGGCCGCCGGAATACTGCGGTCCCCGATGCAAATGGGCGTGGGAGCGCGAAAAGGCGCGCAGGGGACGGGAGTTGGCCGGTACAAGCCTCGCCGCCGCGGCCGCGGGCCTTAACGCGATGGCGGCGGACCTCGAAAGCCGCGGCGCCATGGTCGCGGCCATGAGCCGCGCCATCCGCGAGTCCGGACGCCGGGACAGGGAACAGGCGCGGCTGCTCATGTGCCAGAGCCTCGCGATGATCGCACGGCACCGGCCCGACCTGACGACCAGTCCGACGCCGGAAGGGTTCGTAGGCCGGCTGTGCGACGCGCTCGACGGCCTCGAACCGGGGCTTTCCGCAAGGACCATTGCCCACAACCGCGAGGGGAGGAACGGAAGGTGACGATCAGACTCACCAAGCTCTCCAACGCCGAATACGCGCTGCGCGACATACGCGAGGCCACCATGGGCGACGGCACGCTCAAGGGCGCCAGCCCTGCCGGCTACTACACCGCGCCCGGCAACCCGCCCGGGCGTTGGATCGGATCCGCATGCCGCCTCGTGGGCGGACGCGAGGGCGGGGAGGCGACCAGCGCTCAGGTGCGCGGCCTCATCAACGAGCGCCGCGACCCCGCAAGCGGGCGACTGCTCGGCGACCCGAGGATGGAGGCCGGGGACCAAGGGAACGCGCCGGTCGCCGGATGGGACCTGACCGCCACCGTACCCAAAAGCGTGAGCATCATGTGGGCGTTCGCGGACCCGGACACCCGCCAGGCCATCGATCGGTGCCTCGACCAGGCCGCCCGCATGACCATCGCCTACCTGGAGGACGAATACGCGCGGACCCGCGCCGGGCGCGGGGGCGTGGCATCCGTCGCATGCGACGGGCTCGCCGGCTTCCAGTTCGACCATTGGGACAGCCGCGACGGCGACCCCCACCCCCACAAGCACATCGTCATCAGCAACCGCGTCCGCCGCGGCACGGACGGCCAGTGGACCGCGCTCGACGGCCGGCTCGTCTACCAATCCACCCTGGAGGTCAGCGAATACCACGCCAACCTCGTGCGCGACCTCATTACCCGCGAACTCGGCTGGTCGTGGGAGGCCCGGCAGGACGGGGGAAACCCCATATGGGAGATCCAGGGCGTGCCGCGACGACTCATCGACGTGTTCTCCAGCCGCGACGCCGAGATCAGTGGCGAAGTCGAGCGCCGCATCGCCCTTGAAGAGGCACGGGCCGGACGACCCGTCACCGACAGGCGCCGCGACGAGATCCACCGCGACGTATGGCTGGAGACCAGGCGCGCCAAACCCGCGCGGCAGCCATCCCTGGCGGACAAGCGACGCATGTGGGCCGACAAGAAGGACCGGGACGCGCCCGACATCAGCATCCCCGACATGATCCGCGACGTCAACTCCTACCACGGCGAGGCCGTCCGCGTCACGGAGGACGCGGGGGAGTCCATCGCCGGACTCGTCCTCGGCCGCATGGCCGAACACGGCACCGGGGACGGCCGGGCCATCGAGGAGACCCTGGACCGCGTCACGTCGAAACGCACCACGTGGAGGACGACCAACATACGGGCCGAGGCGCAGCGCGTCACCGCGGGAGTGCGCATGGACCCACGCGACAGGATCCGAGCCGCCAACGAGATCGCCGGACAGGCCGCCGCCCGGTGCATCAGGCTCACCCCGACCCGGTACTCCCTGCCCGAGGGCGCGGCCGGCGACCCGGCAATCGACGCCGGCGGCGGACGCACCGTGTTCGACCCGCCCGCGCTGGACCTGTACACCACGCAGGACGTGCTCGACGCCGAACGCGAGGCCATGGGCGCGTTCGACGAGACCGCCGCGGCCCCCTACACGCACGAGGACGCGGCCCGCGCCCTAGACGGGTGGAAGTCCGCCCACGACGGACGTCTCTCGGACGACCAGATGGGCGCGGCCGCAGCCACGCTGTCCGGCACCACGCTCGCCGACGCGCTCATCGGCGCCGCCGGCACCGGCAAGACCACCACCATGCGGGCCACGGCGGACCTGTGGCGTCGGGCCAACGGGCCTGACTCGGTCATGGGCCTGGCCACCAGCCGTAGGGCCGTCGCCGAACTCGCCGACAGCATCGGAGGGGGATGCACCACCATCGCCATGCTGCGCACATGGCACAGCCCGGAGGCGGCGCGGGAGCGTGGGCGGGAACGGGACATGCTGCGCGCCGGGCTCGCGGACGCGCCCGCGGCCGGCCAACGGCTCCTGATCCGCCAGAGGCTTGCCCACATGGACGCGCTCGACGCCCAGTACTCCATGCGCGCCGGACAACTCGTCGTCGTCGACGAGGCCGGCATGGTCGACACCCGCGACATCGCATGGCTCGCCCGCATGGCCCGCGAGGCCGGCGCAAGGCTCCTGCTGACCGGGGACCCCGACCAGCTCGACAGCGTCTCCGGCGCCGGTGGGCTGCTCGGCTGGGCGCAGAGGACCGGGCGCGGGTCCCGGCTCACGACGCTGTGGCGGTTCACCTCGGAGGCCGGACGGTGGGCGAGGGACCCCGACGGGCCCGCGTCGCGCACACGCTGGGAACAGGAGGGCGGGGCCACGCTGCGCCTGCGCCGAGGAGGGGACCGCGCGCGGGACGAGAGCGTGCGCGAATGCGAGGAGACCATCCGCGAATACAAGGCGCACGGCCGACTTCACTGGGGCGAGGACCCCGACATGGAGGAGCTCGCGTACCGCATGTGCCTCGACTGGCAGTCCATGGGCAAGACCACCCTCCTGATAGCCGGCACCAACGATCAGGTCAAGGACATGAACCGCCGGTTCATCCTCGAACGCCGCGCCCGGGGACTCGACGAGCATCCCACGGGCCCCAACACGATCCCCCTGTCGGACGGCCTGCAGGCCACGCCCGGCGACCAGATCCTGTGCCGGCGCAACGACCGGTCGGTCACCGGGCCAGGCGGCCGGCGCATCGAGAACGGCATGCTCTTCCGCGTGCTCGCCGTGCGCGACGGCAAGGCCGTATGCGAGGCACTGTCCGACGGCGACCGGTGGGACATCCCCCTCTCGTTCGCGGCCGGCCACTGCCAGGCCGGCTACGCCGCCACCGTCCACCGCTCCCAGGGCATGACCGTCGACCGGTGCGCCGCCCTGTTCCCCTCCGGAAGCGACGTGCCATGCAACCTGCAGTACGTGGCCGCGACCCGCGGACGGGAGGAGAACCACCTCCTGTACGCGTGCCCGGACAAGGACAGCCGCGAACTCGACCACCGGCTCACCGGGGCGCAGACCGACCCCGAGCGCATCGCCGAAGCCCGCATGCTCGCAGCAATGCTCTCCCACTCGGACACGCTCACCGCCACCGAGACCCGCGAACGCGAGACACGGGAGCGCATGGACCTCAACCGCCTCATACGCGAGCACGACCACGCCGCGGGACTGATCGCAGGCCCCCACCTCAAGGCCAAACTCGCCGAACGGCACGACCCCGGATCCGTGCGGGCCATCGCCGACAGCCCAAGCTTCGAATGGCTGCGCGGCACCTGGTCACGCGCATGGATGACCGACCCCAAGCGGGCCCTCGCCATCATCGGACGCCCGATCCGCCCCGAACGAGCCGGCAAGACGGGAGAAGCCGGAACGGGGCGCGAGGGGCGGGAACCCGACCTGGCGGCCCTGCTCGCCGCCAGGCTCAACACGGGACTGCTCGACCGGGTCAACGGCGTCGTCCACGCCGATTGGGCCGGCGGCATGGTCCCGCCCATACGCTCAGACGCGCATACCGCGGCCCTTGACCTGGCCAGACAGAACGAACGCCTCATCGAACTGCGCACACGCGAACTCGAACGGCAGACCCGTCAGGCCGGACCCGCATGGCTCGGCCAGGTCACGAACCGGGAAGCCGACGACCCCGACCTGCTGCGCGACGTTGCGGCCTACCGGGCGATGTGGTCGGTCGACGACCCCGAGACGCCCCTCGGCCAACAGCCAGCCGCCCCGGGACGGCGCGCCCAGCACTGGGCCAACCTCGACGCCCGGCTCAACGCCCGGGCAAACCCCATGGAAGGGCATCGGCCGCCGCTTGGGGGCGCGCCGGTGGAAAGACGGGACATCACGCCGAAGATACCGCACACGATGCGGGGGATGGAGGAGACATGGCGACAGGACCCCGGGCCGTCGCGGCCGTACGAATCATATGCGCCTGGCTCGCCCGCATGAGCGCATGGTGCCAGGACTGGACGGACACGGCGCTCGTGACGGGCATCCTCATCATAGCGCTGCTCGCCGGAGCCACATCGCGAGCCCTCGCCGGGCGGGCCGGCCTCGCGCGCCGGATCGCGCTCATATGCCTCGACGCGATACTGGCCGCAGGCGCGCTCACGCTCATGTGGACGCTCGCCGCGCGCCACACGCCCATCGAGACGGTCGTCACGCAGATGCAGGCCGTGGCGGCGGGGGCGCCGATGCTGCCATGGGAATGACCTTGACAACGGGAGTGACGCGGGATTCCTCACTGAAGCGATTCCAGCCCGGCACCGCAGGAGAGAGGAAAAGCCTATATCGGGAAATACGCGGAACACTGAGGCCTCTGACTCGGGGGAGCTGATTCTCGGCTATGCTGGATTGGCATCGAGGTGAATCGGCCTGAATGCATCCGCAAGGAGGTCATCATGTATAGGTCTTCATTGATATCGCTCATCGCCGGGTTGACCTGCATCGTCGCTTTGATGGGTGCGCCCGTCGAGTGCTGGCAGGCGGAGTGCCGTGTGTGGGTGGCCATTATCGGCGGTTCGCTGTTCATGGCGGGCTGCGCTCTGCGCGCCTACTGCGCATACCATTCAAGGCATGCCAGGCATGATGTCACGTCCATGCTCCGAGGAGGAAGGACGGCGGCGCTGATTTTCGGTATCATTCTTTTCCTTGCCGGAGTATTGCAATCGCTTTATTCGCGGAGTGTTCTTCTATATCCGATGCTGTACGGATTCCTCCAGATACCACTGCCTGCATGGTCGATATTCAAAGAACGGGGAGAGACCGGAAACCCTTCACGGCATATTCAGGATTCCAGCGGCGGAGTAGTTCGGAGACAAGGGATGCGAAACGAGGATCCCCGGGACGCGGATGACCGAATCGACTCTACCGTATCTCTCCTGTTGTGGTTCTTGTTCATCATCCTGGCCAATATCGGATTCGCGTATCCAGATGACGAGTCGATCAAAACAGTGGTTAACGCGGTGTTCGGATGCCTTTCTGTCGAACAGTCGATCAAATTCCTGACCTCGGTGCTGCATCATCTCGAATGGAAAAGTGGACTGAAAAAGGAGGGGAGGAACGGCATCGGGAATCCTATCAAGAGGATGGGCGGAGCCGTGTGATTTCGGTCGCTTGCCAGTCCGGGCTTGCGATGAAGACTGGCAGGCTGTCGGTCAGGATCATTTCGAGGTTCTCGCTGAGGCCCTCGGCAATCAGCGGTGCCATGCAGTATTCCCAGACCATCTGGTGCCTTTCTGCGTTGACGCATATGTAGCATGTGAATATCTGCAGGGCTTTTTTGAACGTCTTGATTCTCGCATCCACGGGTGATGCGAGAATGTCGAGGATATTCGCCGTTTGGGTTGCGGCCAGTTTCCTGATGAACGAGACCACGATCCTTATCTCGTACTCCTCCACCATACGAAGCCAATATTCCGATTCCTCGTCCCCGGCCAGATTTGATGTCTGCCCGCGTTCCGAATCCGCGTTTTTCGCCGGTGCGCGGCGGTGCTGGATGCTGGCCAACACCCTCGCGTCGAGATCGAAGCGCGACCTGTTCTCGGCCTTTTTGCTCGTGATGTCGCGCTCTCCCGGGTCGTGGCCGAGATGCGTCCGCCGATCGTCCAGATAGTATTCGGCGACTTTGGCGACAAGCTGACCCATGGCTTCGGACGTCTCTTTCTTGAGTTCCGCCTCGCCTTCCTGGATTTCGTCGATGAGCTTCACGATGGCGGCGGCGACCGAGCACATCCAATGGTCGGCGAGCCTCATCTTTGCCCTGCTCGGGAGAGAGGCGAGGGCATCCTCAATGGTGTCCTGGTATGCGGCGCAGATGTCGGAGAGCATCTTCCGCATCATGTCCTCTTCGGTGAGGTACGGCACGGTATCGATGACCAGCATGTGGATGGCCGCCTGACGCATGGGTGATGTCGTGCCCGAGGCATTCCGTGCACCCGGCCTCTGATGCCTGCCTCCTGCATGAGCCATTCGCGCTGCGCGACGTTCTTTTTTGACGTTCCAGTCCAAGAGGAGCCTGCGCAAGGTCCGTTCTGCTTTCTCCGACTTTTTGTTGAAATCCTGGATCAGCGTGCGCTGTTCGGCGCGACGCATGCCAGAATCCGTTCGCAGCGCTTCCGCGCATTGCACGTATCCCATGCCGTGATTGGCCATGCCGCATCCGCACACGCAGTCTCCTCCTGGCTGGGCGAGTCTGCAGCTGTTCGAGTGTGTCGTGCATCGGGTCATATCTGGTTCCTTTTCCCGTCGGCTGATGCAGAACGGTCATTATATCCCCGGAAACCGGATTCTGCATTTGAACGCGCTGCGATTCGAGCCTGACGCCAGCTGACCTTGCCATCGCGTCGGCGGGGCATGGGAGGGAACGGGCCGGACGGGCCTGCGGGAGGGGCGCAGCGGGGACGCCGCTTGGCGGTCCCGGCGGGGGAGCGCATCCACGTGAGCTCGGCCTGCCACCACGCCCAAGCCAGCCTTTCGCGCTCGTAGGAGTCCCGTCTGTTCGCTCCGATGCCCGCCTTCCCCAGGCGTGCGGCCTCCGTGTCGAGTCGGCGCGTGAGACGCGCGAGGCCGGGGGCCGGTCCCGTGCCGAGCGGGTCGCAGTAGGTGTCGGCGAGTGCGTTGCCCTCCGCACGGGAGCGGTCCGGTCCCTGGAACAGGTCGTGCGAGCACAGGGACAGCCATCCGGAGAGCCTGCCGGCGATATCCGAGAGCATGGACCAGGGGGCGTGTTCCACTTGTGACCGGCCCTGGCACGAAACGGTCAAGGCGTCCATCCCTCCAGGTTTTCGGGCGAGGGCCCACCTGTTGGCGGACCGGCCCTCGCCCCTGCGCTCGAGCGTGACCCACCTGTCGGCGCGGAGGCGTTCGAGCGCGGTGCGCGCGGTCTCGCGGCCCACGCCGCACATGAGCGCCAGCCGTCGCACGTCGGCCTGGACGTCGGTCCGGTTCGCCCGCGCGCACAGCAGGCACAGGGCCGTGAGCACGCGCAGCCGTGACGCGCCGCCCGGCATGTCGAACCCGACGCGCCCGGCCCTCATGGCCCTCAGCGTGGCCGTGACCGCGGAGAGCGTGGACAGGGAGCGTTCCCGCCATCCGGGGTCGCTGCCGGGACGGGGGCCGGAGCGGGAGGCGGCCTTCACGGCGCGCTCCCAGTCGCGTCCGAGCACGTCCATCGCGCCTCCGGGCCCCGTCAGGGGGCGCGGGATGCGCACGCCCCGGCCCGCGCCGGCCGACATGGCGTGCGTCATGCCCGGGCGGGAGAGCAGGCCCGCCATGTCGTGAAGGCGCCAGTGGGCGCGGGCGGCGGACACGAGAATCGCGAACATGACCGGGGATGCGTCCGCGCCGGCCGGCAGCGGCGCGTCGAGCAGGCGTTGCGCACGCGCGGGCAGGGGACGCCTGTCGCCGGGGATCCACGGCATGCCGTCCGCGTCGAGGACCGCGCCCGCGCGGTCCTGCTCCCGCACCGGCACGGTGTCCGGCCCTGTCAGCCTGTCGGTGAGGGCGCGCAGCGTCCGGTCGAGCCGCTCCCACGCATCGGCGCGCGCCACCGGAATGTCGAGGGTCCAGGGGTCGCCATCCACGGGGACGCTCGCGCCCCCGTCGCGATGCGGGGACAGCGGTGGCCTGGCGCACCCGGTGCGCGGGTTGAGCAGGGGCGTCGGGTCGAGGCTGGGCAGCAGCAGGCGCATGCGCATGGCGATCGAGCGCATCAGCGGAGCCGGGACGCGCTCCAGGCTCGACGCCCACACGTGCATGCCGCCCGACGGGCCGGACCGGCAGATGACCGGCTCCAGGCCCGCGTCGCGCAGCAGGCCCGCGCAGCGCGCGGCGTCGGCTTCGGCCCGCCGGCGGGAGGACTCGTCCCCGTCATGCGCGTCCAGGTCGAAGCATGCGAGCCAGTAGTCGCTGCCGTCGGACAGGTAGATCGCCCACGGGCCGTGCGGCGGGCGCGCGCCCATGACGCGCTCCCGGGTGCGGTTCGTCCATCCTCCCCGTCCGTCACCGCGGTAGACGCGGCAGGTCGCGCGCACGCTCAGGCTCGACGCGAGCTCCCACGCGCCCCCGGGAAGGGCCCGCGAGTCCGGTTCGGCCCGTAGAATATGCGCTGTGGATGTGGTCCCCGTGATCGTGTCCATGTTCATGGTTCGCCGGGCGGTTCGGGAAAAGTCTCCGCCCGGCGGATTCTCCTTGTCTCCTCGTTCGTCCTTCATGTCCGGCGTCCCGTATGCGGGGCGCGTCCCGTACCCTCCACGCGAAGGGCATCCGGTATCGGCGCGTCCATGGTCCCGGCGTCCTGCCTCGCGGGCGGTTCCGTTTCGCCCCTGGCGTGGTGCGCCATGCGCGATGCGGGCGTCTGGAACACAGTGAGCCTGTCCGTCTCGACCGCGAACATGCTGCCCTCGTCCCGGCCGGTCCACCACGGGCGCGGCATGCCGGAGAAGGCGACCAGCTCGCCGCCGGCGAGCGTGCCCATGAGCCCGGCCACGCCGTCGCCGGCGGGCACGAGCAGCACATCCATCCCCGACCCGTGCAGCGTGTACGTGGCGATCAGGGCCGCCACGCGCGTGCCGTCCGCCAGACGCACCCGGTATGCCGCGCCCCTTGCGGACGCCAACGCCACGCCCTGAACGCGTGACACGCGCAGTCCGTTCCCGCTCATAGCCCGTCGCCTTCCGCGCCGCCCTGCGCCTCTCCGAACACGTCGGCCACGCGCCCGGGAGCCAGTCCGGTGGCGCACGCGGTGACCGTCTTCCCGAGCACGACCTGCCGGTCGGTGAGCTCCTGGTAGTCCGTCTCCTCGTCCGCGGCCGTCCGGGCGGCGAGGGACGCCTGGCCCGCCAGAGGGGCGCACGCGCCCGTGTCCAGTCCGTGCCATTCCGCTGCCAGGGCGGCCTTCCGCGCGCCGTCGGCCATGTCCTTCAGGTCCACGCGCCTGGCCGCCGTCGCCGCGTCCATGGCCTCGTCGTGCCATTCGCGCGCCAGGCTCCGCACCGTCGCCGCGTCCTCCTGGCGTCCCGCGGCCTCCAACGGCTCCCGGGCCTCGGCCAGGGCCGTGTCGCCATGCCGGTACAGGAGCGTGGCGAGCGAGTCCACGCCCCCGTCCGAAGGGGAGTCCAGCATGGACCGGATCTCGTCGGCGATCGACGCCGCGTCGCCCTGGAACATGCCTCCGCCGGCCGTGTTCCCGGCATCCCGGTCACGCCCGCCCTCGCCGTCCCGCGCGGCCGGGGCCGGATCTTCGGCCGGCCCGCGGCGCAGGAACGGGTTGAGGGGACCCGCCATGAGCGTCATCCCGGCGAGGGACGCGGCGAGCAGCATGAACGCCGTGCCCGTGCGGATGGCCCCGCCCCCCTTCGCAGTTCGCCGCCCGTCCCGCGGCCTCCCGCCCTTCCCGTGGTCCTTCGCCGGTTTGCCGGCCCGTCTCCATGGTGGTTGCATCATGCGCCTCCCTGTTCGTCGTCTTTTGCGTCTACCGCGCGCCCTGCGGCGCCGCCGCGCCTATGGGGAATCCGCGCCGCCCGGGTTCCGTTCCGCGTCCGTGCCGTCACCACTCCGTCGGGCGGGGGTCCGGGCCGCGGAAGAGGGAGCGATGGGCATGGCAGGCGTCCCGCCGCGGGCGGGGGCGGCATGCCGGCGGCCGCGGTTCCCGGACCCGCCCGGGCCGTCCGGCGAGGCGGCGGTGGCACGGGCGGCTCCGCGAGACGGCCGTATGGCGGAGGAGGGACCGGACCCGCGTCCGGCGAGGCGGAGGGTGGAAGCGGCACGATTCCGCCCTCCGCGGTTCCGGACGACGGCCTGCGCCGACGGTTCCGGTCCCTGCGCCGTCCGCGCCCGCGGCTCGGAACCGCGTCCGTCGGTGCGGGCGGGTCGCCGTGAAGGAACCAGTCGATGTCCGCGTCCGAATCCGGGACATGCGCCATCTGCCATGCCACGCCCATCACGGGTGCCTCCCGTCCTCGCCGAGCGCCGCCGCGGCGCGCGCGGCGAGGGCGTCGAGCGTGGAGAGGGGATCGTCCCCGCCTCCGCACGCGGCCTCCAGGCGTTGCGCGAGCATGAGCTGCCGGTCGATGTCCCCGGGACGGTAGGAGGCGGGAGACCTGGGGTCGCCGGCGCGGGCGAGCAGCGACGCCGCCTCCCGCGCCGCGTCCCCGCCCCCGTCCCGTGCGGGGGAGGGAGCCGTGGCATGGAACCTGGCGAGGGCGCGCGCAAGCCTCTCGTGCGTGTCGCGCTCTGCCTCCTCCCACGCGGCCCACGCCTCCTGGGCCGCCGCGAGCTCGCGCCGGCACTCGTCCATCACGCGGGCCCGCTCCCCGTCGTCCGCGACGCGCAGACGGGCGTGGTAGGCCGACGCCGCGTCCCGCCAGCCGCCGAGCGCGCCTCGCAGGATCCCCGAGGTCTGAGCCCCGCGCTCCGGCGTCGTGGGCCAGTCGAACGAGGTCAGGCGATCCGCCAGACCGGGACCCCCATCCCATCCGGGCGGCACCGACCCGTCCGTCTCGGCCCACAGGCGGTACGCGTCCATGCGCGCGGCGCGCCGGCGGCGTGAGGCGGCACCCGCCATGCGGTGCGGGTGACGCGGGTCGGCTCCTCCCGCGGCCGCCAGATGGGAGCGCACGCGGTCGAGCGCGGCCATGGTAGAGGCCATGAGCTGAGGCAGATACAGTCCGGGCGAATCGCAGGACATCGTCGCATCGTGATAGCAGGCCAGTGCGAACACCTCCATGACCACGTCGTCGTGCATGACCCAGCAGGCCGGCAGCGCCTGGTCCCACGCGGCGTACGCGCGCGCCAGGAACTCGCCGTAGCGGATCGCGTGAGCCGTCATCACCTCCACGTCCCCGTCCGCATGCCGGCCGGTCAGCGTCAACGGCGTGGCGGCCCCGTCCCCGGGCACGGGTGCCGCGTCGGGCGCGGCGGAGGCCGGCGGTGCAGAATCCGGCCCGAACATCGGCATGAAATCCATCACCGTCCACCTCCCTCGCGGGGACCGTCGGGCGAATACCAGCCCCGCCGCGTGAAATGCAGCGTCCTGGCCAGCACCGGACGGCATCCCAACGGCTGGATGACCGCGGTGCCGCGCGGAAGCATGCTCAGCTCGTGCGCGTCGACGCTATCGTCGCGCTCCACACGCTCGCTCACCCCGCCGAACGCGCCATGCCCCGGGCTCCAGCTGGAATCACGCCGCGTCTCGCGGTGGCGGCCCACCTGCGAGACGAAGAAGCGCAGCGTGTCGTCGTCCGTCACGCCCTTGAGCATCATCCGGTGGCAGTTGTCCCACACCGTCCGCTCGCACTCGCGCCCGTAGTCCTCTACCATCGCGGCCCGGTCCTGCTGGACGAGGACCACCTGGTAGCCGTTGCCGCCGCCCTGGGTGACCGCGTTGCGCAGCCCGTCCCAGCGGGCGATGCCGCTCAGCTCGTCGAGCACGAACCGCGCGGGAGGCTCGATCCTGCCGCGCGGCCCCGCGCCCGCGCCCAGGGCGAGTCCCTGGCACGCCTCCTGGAACGTGTCGAGCAGCAGGCTCGTGAACACGCCAGCGTTGCCGGCGATCCCGCCGGAACGCTTCGGACGGCACATCGCGTACACGGTGTCGCCGCGCGATACCATGTCCGCCGGCGCGCACAGGCGCGGATCGTGCGGGCCGAAATCCATCGAGGCGAGCACGTTCGGGTCCGACAGGACCTGGAACGCGTTCTTCACGCCGAACCACTCCGAACCGCGTTGCCTCGGATCCACATACGGCAGCGCCTCCAGCGTCGCCGCCCACTGGCCCATGCGCGAGTCCGGAGTCAGACGGCGGATCAGGTCCGCGGCCTCCTGCGCCCGCTCCGGGCTCAACGACCATTCGTAGCACTTGCGCAGCGGCAGGTCCGCGACCGCGGCCGCATACAGCAGCGCCTGCACGTACCCGCCCGCGCTCACGCCCCACTCCGCGTTGCGCGACCCCTCGCCCAGGCCGCCGACGCCCACCAGAGTCTCCGCTCTCCTGCGCGCCACGCCCGGGTCGTCGCATCCCGCCAGCGGCGTCCACGCCAGGTCGTGGCGCGTGTCCGGCGAGCCGGCGCCCACGCCCTCGGGGTCGAACACCCACGTGCGTCCCCGGCCCCCGTACCTCGCGCCGGACGCCCGGTCCACGGCGCCCCTCTCCCTCCACGCGCGCGTCGCACGGATCACGTCCGCCCTCGTCGACGTCGCCAGGCAGAACCCGGGAGCCTCGACCACGGCCGGGACCACCACGCACACGGTCTTGCCGCTCCTGGTCGGCCCGAGCACGTACACGTGGCGCTCCGACGAGAGCCACACGCCCATGTCCCACGCCTCGCCGGCCAGCCACGCCGCGTCCCACGGCATCGGCCAGCGCGCCGCACGTCCCAGCGACGACCGCCTCCGCGCCTCGCCGAGCATGCGCGGCAGTACCGCCGGTATCACGTCCCGCACCACCGCACGGGCACCCATCTCGTCCTGCGCCTGCCGCCACGTGGCCATGCCCGGACGGGACGACAGCCAGTCCGCGGCACGCTCGGGACTGTCCCGGTACGCATCCCAGAACACCGCCAGCCCGATCCCCGTTGCCGTGCCCGCCGCAACCCACGGCAGGCACGCCAGCCACGCCGCCGGACCCATGCCCGCCGCCATCACGGACAGCAGGCCGCCACACAGGCATGCCAGGGCCGCCACGGCGCCCAAACGGGGCACGAGCCTGGAATCCTCCACGCTCAGACGCGACAGCAGACGCGTGCGCGTCGCCACCCACAGTCCCGACGGGGACGCCTCCCAACGCCGCCACCACGCCATGAGCGCCCGCCTGGAATCCGCGTCCCGCTCGCCCCGGGAATACAATCCGTCCCATACGCCGCCGGACAGGTCCGCGTCGGGCATCAGATGCCCCACGCCCTCCGCCGGCCGCAGCCCGGAAACCCCCATCACGCCCTCCTCATGTCGCTCGTGTCGAACAGGGCCGCCATCGACGGCCCCGCCAGCGGGCGCACCATGCGCGGCTGCCCGCCGCCGATCCTCCAGATCCCCACGCCCGGCGCGAGCGAGGGAATCACCTCCGCCTCGTCCGCGCCCATGTCCGGGATCAGGCGCCGCAGCATGCCCAGGTTCGCGGACCCCTGCGCGTACGTGACCTTCGTCTCCGTCAGATCCATCAGGTTCGCGACCCGGCCCGCCTGTCCCGACCCCTCGTCGAACAATTCCGTCATGTCGGCCGCGCCATGCACGATCAGCCACGTCGAACACCCCCAATGGCCCGCCGAACGCTGCCTCGCCTGCAGACTCTCCACGATCCGCGGGTTCGCGAGCAGGAACCACGCCTCCTCGCACACCACGTCGCGCCGCAGCCCGTCGCCCGACTGCAGCACCTGGTCCACCCACCCGGTCACCGCGCTCATATACACGCGGCGCGCGGCCGGATCCTGCACCGCCGGCCCCGACGTGTCGAACACGACCATCGGGCTCGACGGGTCCGGCCGGATCGTGCTCTCCCGGTCGAACATCCCGCTCATCGAACCGCCCGCCACCATGGGAGCGAACACGCGCGCCGCGGCCGCGGCCTTCTCCGCCGCCAGATCCCGCTGGCGGGCGAACCCGGGCGCGTCCTGGTACACCCGGTCCACCCACCCCGTGTCCGACAGCCGGCGCACCGCGTCCTCCAGGGTCATCGGCCCCGCCCCATACGAGCCGATCAGCAGCTCCAGCATCGCGGTCATGTCCGTGTCCAACGGTGACGGCCGTCCCGGATCGCGCAGCGCCTCGGCGAGCGACGCGAACGACTGGCGGCGCGACAGCATCGTGCGCCGCAGCCACTCCCGCGTATCCGCCCCCGCGGGGCGCGCCGGAGCGTCGAACGGGTTGAGATACCCGTCCGGCCCGGGGGAGACGACCTGACCGCCCACATGCCGCGCGACCCGCGCCCACTCGCCCTGCCGGTCCGACTGGACGATCACATGCCGCCCCCAGCCGATCTCCCGCACCGCCAACGCCTTCGCGCACCACGACTTGCCCATGCCCCGCAGGCCGGACACGAACAGGTCCGGACTGCGTACCATGCCCGCGTCATACGCGCCCCACGGGTCGAACTCGAACAGCTCGCGCGTCAGCACGTCCACGCCCAAGGGCGGGCCGGGCACCCGGGGACTCCCGCAGCCCGCCGTCAGCAGCGTGAGTACGCCCGCCCGCCCCGTGCTGGTCTGATGCCACGGCGTCAGCGGCCGCAACGCGAACCCCCGCGTCAGCACGGACAACGGGCCGGAAGGGCCCGCCGGCAGCCGGCCGTGCGGGTCGCGGGCCGCCTCGTCCTCGCCATGCTCCCGCTCCAGGGCCCGCTCGCGCAGGGAGCGGCGCACCGCATCGCGGGCCCCCTCCACGGCCCCCAGGTCGGAACGGCACACGGCATGCGCCGGCGGAGGACCGCATGCGCGCCCTTCACGCCGCGCCCGAGCCGCGCCGGCCAGCCACAGGACCTCAGGGCCCCCGGCGCGCGTGGGCGCGGGCACATACGCGAGGGCCGCGTCCCGCGACACGGGCCCGTCCCCGCCCGTCATCGCGCCACGGTCGCCGCCGCGACCAGCACCATGAGAGCGAACGGGACGATCGCGAGCAGGAGACGGGTCATGCCCGCCCGCCTCCTGGCGCCCCGCGGCATCGACGAGACCCGCCGCGACAGCGACCGGCCGAAATACATGGACCCCGGCCTGGCTGCCAGGTAGGCGAGCCCCTGGAACACGAGCGTCGCGGCGCAGGCCGCGAGAGCGAGCAAAACAATCAGCGTGAGCATGACCCTCTCCTTTTTGCATGTCTGCGGGGCCCGCCGGATGCAGGTCCCGACCATCCACCCGACCACCCTCCGATACCGGGCGCCGCGCACGAAAAAGGGCCGCGCGACGTCGCACGGCCCAGAGGAGAAGAGAAGTACAGGGAATAAGGAATCACGGGGCCACGCACACGCCATCCGGCGCCGCCCCGCAAGGCATCACCTCCAATCGCCGTCCAAGGCGGACCGCCACCGTGGCGGGCGACCCCGGACCATCGGGAACATCAGGGGATCCGGACGGGACGGGCAGGAAGAAGGGACCAAGCCACCCGCCCCGGCCGGAAGAGACAGGGGACGCTTACGCGCCCCGGGACGCGCCCTCCGGGAGCATCCCCACCCGGCGGCGCACGATCAGGGTGATGCCGCCGGCCGCCACGAGGGCGGTCATGACGCCGATGATGCCGAGCATCGCGGCGCCCGTGGTGGACAGGGGCTGGCGCTTGCCGTGCCAGTCGTCCGTGTTCGACTCGACCGTGCCGCTCGCGCAGCGGGTCACGCCATCCACACTCACCTGCTTCAATCCCGCGGGGATCTCGCCGGTCGCGTCCGTGTCCGGGTCGAACGGGTGTCCGTCCTGGACAGGGCATTCGATCAGCGGCGTGCCGGTCACGGAAGCACGGTCCGAGTGCGTGGTGCCGGTCATGTCCTTGAGCGTGCCCTTCACGTTGACGCTCTGACCGGGCTTCAACACGAGCGTATCCCAGTTGTCGGGGTACTTCAGGTCGGTGACGGTGCCGGTGCCCGCGGTCAGACGGTCGTGGAGCTTCAGGTCGCTGGCCTTGAACCAGGCGCCGTGCCCGTTGTCGTCCTTGCTGGTGTTCGTGATGGTGAACACGATGACCGTGCCGTCCTTCGCATTGTCGAGCGCGTCCTTGATGTCGTCGCGGTCGCCCTTGGGGAACCCGCTCTTCTCGTCCCACTTCTCGATCTTGAGGCTCGGGGTGAGGTCGGGGGTGCGGGTCCACACGATGTTCGACCGCTGGTCGTGGCCGTTACAATGCTCGGTGAACACGTTCTCGTGCCGGTCGGTGACCTTGACGCGCACGACCTGCACGTAGGCGGTCCACGCCTGCTCGTGCGCCTCGTCCGCGGAGACCAGCTTCAGGTACGCGTCGGTCGCACGGATCTCGGTGGCGCCGGTCGCCGGGTCAAGCCGGGCGGCGAACAGGTCGCCGCCCAGCTTCGAGGAGTCGAAGTCGCTGCCGGCGATGCGTTCGCCCTTCCTGGCGATGACCTTGCCGTCCTGGTACAGGTCGCGGGCCGCGTACACGGCCCACTGTCCGGTGAGCTTGTCGTAGGCGGGGTCGAGCTGGTCGCTGATCGACCAGTTCTTGACCGTCTGGTAGGCGCGGTTCGCGGGGATGACCGAGCTGTCGAGCCGGTACAGGAACGTGGAGTCCTTGTAGATGCTCTTGCCGTTCGCGCTTGCGCCGTTCACCTTGACGACCACATCCTTGACCGGGTTGATGGGCTTCAACGGGTTGGACACCTGGTTGGTGGTCTTGGACACCTGGTTGACCAGCTGGGTCGCGACGTTCTTGACCACGTACCCGTCAGTGACCTTGATGACCTTGTAGGGCAGGATCACCTGGTAGGTCTGGCCGAGCAGCGTCTGGTCGATGGCCGGGTCCTTGAGCGCGTCATGCGCGGTGTTCGCCGCGTAGGCCTTCAGGTCCTCGGGCTGCGGGTCGCCCTTGACGGTCTCGCCGGTCGCGGGCGCCTTCGTGTCCACGGTCCTGGCGTACACGTAGGCGACACCATCCTTGACCTGGATGTTGAACGCCTTCGAGTAGTCCTTGCCGTCGGCGCCCAGCACCTCGATCTTCGCGGGGTCGACGTCCACGTACTTGTCGTCGTAGTCGTCGGTGATGCCGAGCCTCCACACCTTGTAGGCCTGGTCTTTCTGCCTGGCGTCGAGGGTGACGACGTACTGGCCGGTGTCGCCGAGCATGAGGGTCTTGCCGTCGATGCTGATCGTCGGGTCGCCCTGCTCCTTCGACTGGTTGTCGGCCTTGGACGGCTGGAAGTTGGGCGGCAGGTTGAACACCTCGTTCGAGGGGGTGAGGCTGTTGTTCAGGGTGAGCATCCACTGGTTGTTGACCTTGTGGTCGCCGGGCGCGTCCTTCGCCACGGTGCCCTCGAAGCGGATCTGGACGCGCGGGTTGGCGCCCGCCTTCCATTCTTCGAGCAGCGCCTGGTCGGTGACGGTCAGCTGGAACAGGTGCTTGGCCTCGTCCCACTTGGTGTCGTACTTGGTCTTCGGGACCACCTTGCCGCTCGCCAGGTCCATCATCTCGACGGTCTGCTTGTCGGGGGTCAGGTACTGGTCGTACGTGTCGGTGAACACGACCTTGCCGACCTGGTATGCGAGGCCTGCGGGCAGGTTGGGCTGGGTGGTCAGCTGGTATTCGACCTTCTGGCCGGGGTAGACGACCTTGCCGTCCACGCTCGCCTGGTCGCCGCCCTCGGACCCTTCGCCGATCACGTCCTTGACGACGGGCGGCACGTAGCCGCAGATCTTCGGCTCGTTGGTCTGCTCGACGGCCCCGTTCAAGGTCTGCGAGCCGCTGTTCGTCAGGCTTGCGCCGTTCGCGCCGGCCGTGTCGCGGGGCGCGGTGCAGAACGTCAGCTCGTCGCCGGGCTTCTTGCCGAAGTCCTTGCGCACCTGGCTTGCGCCCTTGCCGGACGCGAAGCTGATCGTGCCGGGGATGAGCAGTGTGACCTGCTTGGGGGCTTTCAGGCCTTTGAGGCCGGCCAGGTACTCGCTGTTCGCGGTGGCGGTGGCCTTCGACCCGTTGACGGTGATCGTCCACTGGGCGGTCACGTCCTTGCCTGTGTTCACGATGTCCGTGACGGACGACTGCTTGTCGGTCGTCGCGTCCGCCTCGTACACGCGCATGGCTTTCACGTCGTCCGCCTTGAAGATGTAGGCGGCCTTCGACCAGTCGTCCGTGAGGGTGAGCGTGGTGGGCGTCTGGGCGAGGTTGGCGCCGATGGTGCCGTTGACCACGGAGCCTACCTTGTCGCCGTCGAGGAACACGTGGTCGTCGGCGCCCGTCTTGTTCGACTCGTCCGGGTCGATGACCGCGGCCCACTTGCCGTCCTGGTAGAGGATCCAGCTCTTGTCCGGGTTCGGCTTGAACGTGGGGAACTCGCGCGATTCGGTGTCCACGGCTGGGTTTTGGTTCCACGCGTAGTCGGCCTTGTCTTTGACCGGATCGCCTTTGGGCTTGGAGACGGTCACGTCGAAGCTGAACTCCAGCGTGTGCTTGTTGGGCATGAACCTGCCCTTCCAGACGGCGCTCACCGTGTTCGCCGTCTTGTCGAAGCCGATGGTCCACTGCGCGCTCACGTCCTTGTTGTTGTCGGATGTGTCGATGAGCTTGAAATTGGAGACCGTGTAGGTGATGCCCTGCGGGTCGATCACGTCGCGGATCGTGGCCCTGTAGCCGCCCGTGCCCGTGTCGAACCGGATGGTGGTGCGGTTGGTCATGCCGTCCGCGCTCGTGCCCGGCGTGATCGTCTTATGGGGCTTGTCGGGCGGTATGGCCTTGAGCGTGAACGTCTCCGACGCCTCACGGTCGGGCGTGTCCACGGCCGCGCTCATGTTGCCCTGCTTGGCGACCTGCACGTCGAACCAGTACGTGCCCTCGGCCCAGCCTTCTTTCATGCCGAAGTTGGCGGGCGTGAACGTGGGGCTGTTCGTCGACCCGGCGGTCGACACGGTCACGCTTTGCGTGGCTTTCGCGGCCTTGTAGAGTCCTGCCGGGTGGCTGTCGTAGTGCAGGCTCACGTTGGCCGTGACGTTCGTGTCGTTCTTCCCGCCGGTCGTGGTGATGACATCGTGCACGGCGGTGTTGGAGCCGACGCTCGCGCCGTTCGACGCGGCTTTCGTGGTCACGCCCAGCTTGTAGGACGGCACGCCGCCCGGCTCGTACTGGTTCAGGACGATCACGCTGATGGAGATCCTGCCCGCGTCACCGAACACCTTCTCCGCGAGCTTGTTGACAGTCATGCCCGGCTCGTCCTTGAAGGTATCGGAAGTTTTATATTGATTGTTGTTATTCTGATATGTTCCGGTGGCGATCTTGTTGTACCAGTTGTCGTTCCAGTACGAGCGCGACGCGGTGGCGACGCCCTGGTAGGTCCATTTGCCGTTCGACGCCTTGTAGGCCACGAAACCGACGCCGACGACACGGCAGTTCGCCCTGCCCCTCTGATCCGGGTGCGCCTGGTCGAAACGGGTCGAACACTCCGTCTTCGCCTCGTTCAGCGCCTGGGTCGCATACGTGTTCGCCGGACCCGACGAATCCCACGCAACACCCGTGGACTTGACGGCCCTCTGCACGGCCGCCAGGTCCGTGCCCCAACCGCCGTCGTTGTTGTCCTTATAGGCCCAACCCTGCCAGAAGCTGCCGCCGTCACCGCCGCCGCCACCGGCCGAACCCGAACCGCCGCCCGCGAACGCGAGCACGCCGCCGCCCGCGAGCATCGCACCCGCGGTCAGCAACGCGGTCGTGCGCGAGAACAGCCTGCGCCCGCGCCTGCGCGTGGATGCTGCATCCTCATGCCGGCCCTTTTTCAGCCAATCCATGTTGAAACCCATAGGGTCCCTTCCTTCCATCAATGCGTCACACCGCAGGCGTTCGCGCCCGCGGGGAGGAACGGCCGGCGTCCTTGCCCGGCATCACGGCCATGCGTGAAGCCGGGGCGTCCGTCGACGGTTCCATCGCCATCACGCGGAGGAAGGAAGGATCGCGCCGATAACGGCGATCCGAATGTGAGAGTCCTTATATATATGCGTCGGGGTCCCCTCGAAGGAGAGGACCCCGGAACAAGGAAGGTATCGGAGATTAGCCGATGCCACAAGCGCCAGTTACCGGATTACATCCATGGCCATCGCTTGGGGCCGTACTGCAGTTGTCTCCGCATCCCCATCCCTTGCTTTGCGGCGTGTCGCCCGAACCGCCCGAACCGGATGGGATGCTGTTGCCGGTGTTCCTCTTGGATGAGGTGCCGCCGGAGTAGCGGTACCCGCCGTTGCCCGTGGTGCCGTTGCCATGGTTCGATGTGCCCCCGTAATTGTTCGAGGCCGAGGAGCGGGCCCGCTTGGCCGCCTCCGCGGCCGCGGCGTCCGCCTTCCTCTTCGCGCCGACCGCGTCGTTCACGGACTTCATGGCCTTGTCCAGAGCGCTCCTGGCGTCGTCCATCTTCCTGACGTCCGTGCCCTTGCCTGCCTCGACGGCCGTGTTGATCGCCTGGGTGAGCTTCGCGCGGGCGACATCGTCGCCGGTCTTGCCGTCCGAGTCCTTGAGCAGCTTGCGGGCGGCGGACTCCTTGTCCGCGAGGGCCTTGCGGGCGTCGCCCAAGGTCTTCTCGTCCCTGGATCTGCCCACGTTCTCGGAAGCGGTCTTCACATTCGCCTCGTGGGTCGCGTACCATCTCGCCTGCGCGTCGAGCTCGTCCGCCGTGGTGCCCAGGCCGTCCGCGTCGCCCGCGGTGCACGCGGGCGTCTTCGGGGTCTTGGCGTCCAGTTCGGATGCCAGAGCGGCCACGACCTTCGGATCGGCGACCTGATCCGACTTCACCGTTTTCATGTCGGACGCGGCCGCGACCGCCTGCATGTACGCGTCACGGGCCGTGCCGGCCTTCGCCAGCGAATCCACGCAACGGGACCGCGCGTCGGACAGCGCCTTCGCGGCCACGTTCCCGCGCCACGCCATCACGCCCGCTGCCGTGCCGACCGCCAGGACGGCCACGATCACGGCCACGATCACGGGCATCAGGCGGCGGCGACCGCGAGAAACGGGGGAGGAGCCTGCGGCCTTGCCTTCCCCAAACGGGCCACCCACGGCCTCCGGATCCGTGGGGCGGGGCGGCAGGTCGGGCGTCGCCACGTCGCCCATGCCGTCGTGTGCGCCCTCGTCCCATGCACGGTCCGCGATGCCCTGCGCGTCGCTCGCCAGGCCCTCGGCCTCGCCTCGCGCGATGTAGCCCGCGGTCAGGTCCTCCAGTTCGCTGCGTTCCTCGTCCATCACGATCCTCCATCCCTCGATGCCCCCATTGCGCCCATGCACGGGGGTGTTCCTGCAATCAATTCAATCATGGGCCGCCAACCGGCACGGCCGGCACCCATCCACCCCGGACACCCCCGATACCGGGCGCATGCGGTGGTGCCGTGTCAGCCCAGTCCCGCGTCGCGCGACGCCGCGACGGTGGCCGCGAGGGACGTGATGTCCCGCGCCAGGACCGACATGCCCACGGCGCCGGACGACGGGTCCTCCATCATCGCGGCCGCGTCCCCGACCAGCTCGTCCAGACGCCCGGCGGCCCAGACCCCGTGCTCGCCGTCCCCGGCGGCCAGCACGGCACGAGCGCGCGCCAGCGCCGCGGCCAGCGACACCATGGACGCCGCCCGGGCCGGCGACGGCGTGCCGTCCCCGTCCTTGCCCGAGACCGTCTCGGGGAAGTCGTCGCCGGGGACGGACCCGTACTCCGCGTCCATGGCATCCAGCAGGGATCGCGCCCTGTCGCGCATGTCCTCGACCGTGCCGGCGCGGGACGCCGCCTCGCCCGCCGCGGCGTCGAGGCCGGAACGGCCCGAAACGGCTTCACAGTCCACGCCCGAGGGGAGACGGGAGCCCGACAGCGCGGAAAGGGCGTCCCAGGCGCGTGAGGAGCCCGCCCCGGAAGGACGGTCCGCCGGCATCGACGCGACGAGCCCGCGGTACTCGCCCCGCGCCCGTTCAAGCCTGGCCGCGGCCTGCCGGCAGTCCTCCATGGCTCGGTCGCGCGCCGACCGCGCGGACGAGTACACGCCCGCCGCCACGCCGGACACGAGCAGCGCGGCGATCATGGCCGCCGACACGACCCGGGCCCTGCGCGGCGCGGAGCCCGCCGCCCGCGCCATGGCCCCGAGAAACCCCCGGACCCGTCCATCCGGCCGTTCCCCTCCATCGTCCCGAAGGCCCGCAAGGGCGTCGTCGTACCGCCCGCGCCCCATGCCGCCGCGCCGCACGGTCACGCCCCCAGAGGCAGGATCGTCTGCAGCGCGGCGAGCTGCTGGCCGCGCAGATTCGCGAACCTGAGGTGCCACGCGCGTGCCTTCGCGCGGAAGTCCGCGTCGAAACGGTCCAGGGACTCCCTGTCCGGGGCGAACAAGGTCACATACCCCTGGTGGTCGGTGTCCGGCCAGTTCGCCTCCTGCTCGCGGGCGCGCTGGCGCTGCTCGTCCTCTTCGCGCCGTTCGTCGCGGCTGCGCCGCCGCAGGTCGGACGCGCGTGCCCTCTGCTCGATGCTCGCCTCGCGGTTCGCGAGGTCGTGCTCGCTCTTCGCCATCGTCATCGGCCGCCACACATGGCACACGCCCATCATGCGCGACTCCCGGTCGGACAGCAGCGTGCGCGTCCAACCGGCCGGCACCGGCCTGTCAGGCCACTGGATCACCAGGAACGACCTCGCCACGCACGACTCCAACGTCACCATGTCCGCCTCCTCGCTCATGTACGTCACGGTAGGCTCGTCCCGCCCCACACGGGGCCGCGCGTGCGCATGGGCCGGGTCCGCGACCCGCGCCACCACGTCGCGCAGGTCGTCGACCCCGCACCAGCGGATCGTGCCGGGACGGCACCCGCACGCCGCCAGGCCCGGAGCGATCAGCGACCGCACCAGCCCGCCCAGCGCGTCGCCCACATCGGCACGCTCTCCGCGCGACCGGCGAACGCCCAGACGGTCCGCGTCCACGCTCACGCTCACATACGTCTCGTCTCCCATCGGCGTGAGCACAGCCGGCAGCCTCCACAGCTCGGCGATATCCTTCCTCACCCAGTCCGGCACGCCGTCGCCGTCCGCGTAGGCGGGGGGAACGGGTGCCCGCTGGGGCAGCACCATGGCGCTGCATTTGAGTTCGTTGAAACCGGGGGTCTCGGCCAGGTCGGCCAGCAGCTCGCACAGGCCGGCCGCCCGGTCCGCCTTGTCCCGGTCGGCGGCGAGCGTCCACTCGCGGACCGAGGCCGTGAGTACCGCCGTCGCCTGACGGCGCGCGGCGTCCCACAGGTAGCAACAGCCCTCGAACCTGGTGCCGACCGCCTCGACCCCGTCGCCCTCGACCACGCCCAGACGGTCCTCCACACCCGGCCACAGGCCGAGCACCCCCAGGGGGCGGCCCTCGGCAAGCGCGCTCGAATACGCCCACCGGTTCGTCCCCTCGCGGCATCGACTGCGCCAGCGCAGCCAGATCCACGCCCACGCCATCGCGCTCAGCCCCTGCCATCGGGCCAGGCCGAACGCCATGACCGCGACCCCCAGCGCCGCGAGCGGCAGGTTCATGCCCGCCACGAACGCGGCGACCATGATCGCGAGCCCGGCCACGCCCACCGCCAGCTGCGCCCACGTGCGGCCGAACACCACGTTCGTGGCGCTCAGCCGGCTGAACGACGCCGACGGCACCACGCCGGCCCCCTGACCACCATCATCGACGGACATGCATCCTCCAGAATCCCGAACCTCGCGCGGCCATGCGGCCGTGCGTCACCCGACCACCGGCCCTCGTGCCGATACCGGCGCGGCGGCACCCTCGCGCCCATGCGGCCCCGGCAGTCCATCGCGGCCCGGGTGTCCCTCCTCGCCGGGCTCGCCGGCACCGCCCTGGCCACCGGCACCGCCCTGGCCGCCGGATCCCGCCGCTCCCGGAAGCCCCGCCTCGCCCGGAAGGCCGCCCGGTCCCGGTACCGCCTGGATCCGGGCCCCAGCAGCGGGGTCCGAGGCCCGCCCCTCCATGACTGATCCGTCCGGGCGGGATTCCGTCCCATCCGGACGCGTCCCCACAGGAACCGGTGCCGCGTCCGGCGCGGGCGGAAGATCCGGGGAAGGAACCGCCGGCACGCCCCCGTCCCCGACGACGGGGCTCCCGCCTCCGACGGGATCCGTCCCAGGCTCCGCGCCGGACGGGCCGGCATCCTTGCCCGCGTCCTCTCCAGACGGCCGGGACGTCCCGTCGGACGGCCCCTTGAACAGTCCTCCCAGCAGGCCGCCCGCCTTGTCGCCGAGACCGGCGTCGCCCGCCGCCTGGGCCGCCGCGCCCGCGGGACCACCCAAAATGCCGGCCGCCGCGATTCTCACGACCTCGCGCGTCACGTCCGCCGCGGCCCTGACGGCGCCTGTCACCGCGCCCCGTCCGGCCGCGGCCGCCCCGTCCTGCAGGCGCGCGGTCACGTTGTCCCCGATGAAACTGACCGCCGGCATCAGCAGGCGCGGACTGTAGATGCCCATAAGGATCGCCGCCAGACCCACCAGCGTATTCCACAGGCCCTCCAGGCCGGACGCCGACGAGTTCATCAGCGCGCCGCCCACGTAGATGATCAGCGCCGTGCACAACGGGGCCAGCAGCACGCCCAGGAACGCCTGCACCCACTTCGTCATGACCCGGCGCGACGCCGACCATCCCAACGTCATCAACGGGACCGGCGCCACCCCCACCAGCAGTATCATGCTCAGCGAGCACATCGACATGCTCAGCGCCAAGCCCACCGCGCCGATGACCAGCACCAGGTACAGGACCACGCGCAGGAGCCACGCGATGCCGCCCAGCGGGGCGAACATCAGCGACACGAACGACATGATGTACGAGCCTGACGCCGCATCCGCGCCCTCGCCCGCGGCCGAATCCATCACGCGGGCCGTCAGCTGGCCCACGACGCCCTGCAGCGGGATTACCATCGATATCACCGCCGCGGTCACCGGCCACGCCAGAAACGCCATCGCGAAGCTCTTCAACGACTCCGCCGGGCGGGCGCGGACCGCGCCCGCCACCGCTCCCAGCGCGCACAGAGCCATGTTCACGAACCCCATCACCCAACCCAACCGGTTCGCGACCCCGATCGCCACGTTCCACTGCGCCACGGACAGGGATCCGCCGAACCCGACCACCGCGTTGCGGATCAGCGCGGCCAGCGCCCTGTCGAGCCCCTTGACCATCCAATCGAGCAGGTTCGGCAGCAGGAACATCAGCAACGCGGACATGTCACCCTCCTGACGGCGAGAAAAGAAACAGCGGGCATCCGCCCGCCACGGACCCACGCGGCTAGAACAGCGCCTGCACCGCGAAGAACTTCACAATCGTGACGGCCGAGCCGATCACCATCGTGCCGATCGCCAGCCAGATGAACGTCATGCCGGAATACCGCTGCATCGTAGACGATTCGAACACCTTGCCCGCCAGCCACGCGATCCCCGCGCATATCCACGCGCCCACCACGATCACGATCGCCGCGGTCCACAGGCCCCCGACCATCTCCTGCAGCAGCGGCAGGAACGGCAGGGCCGTCCAGTTCGGGGTCACGCTCAGACCGCTCAGATCCTCCGGAGCCAACGCCATCACGGCCTTCCGCACGGCATGGAACGATATCGCATCAACAGTCATGATGCCTCCTTTCATCTCACGCGGCCCACCGGACGCGCGCGGCCCGGCCGTCCGATACCGGGTGCCGCGCGCGAGGACGGCCCGTCACAGGACCGGCATCACCGGCAGCTTGGGCAGATGCTTGATGAGCCAGCTTCCCCACTCGCCGAACTTGTCCGGCAACTTCTGGAACCCGTTCTTGCCGGTCCCGTCCGAGCCGGCCCACCATGCCCACCATTCGCCGGGCTTGCGCAGCCACGACAAGGCGGTGGTCACCGCCTCCTTCGCCGCCTTCGACACGGTGTCGGCCACGCCCTTGGCGAGCTCCTTGCCCAACTGCGCGACCAGCCCTCCCAGACTGTCCGACCCCTTGTCGGCCACATCCTTCATATCCGACATGCTGCCACGCGACTGCCTCGACGCATACTGGGACGACGGCTGCAAGCCGATGCCGCCATACGCGGTCGCGCCCCACGCCCACCCGACCGAACACGTGCCCACCGTCAACGGGACCAGCAGCGCCGCCAACAGGCGACGCCACGAGAAAGCCCCCTCCATCGCATTGCCCGACAGGCGACCCGGCAGCATCGTCAGCACGCCCATGACCACCAACGCCACCGCCGCCAAAAGGCACAACGCCAGCACCCCGCCTGCCAGCCACCGCAACCCGGACACATCCCACGACGAATCCGGCGACAACGGTGCCAGACCATCACCAGCAGCCCACAGCACAGCATCCACGACAAGCCTCCCGAATCCGACAATGATCCACGACGGACACCACCCCGCGAGGCCGCGACGGCCGGCCGATACCGGTGAACATGCGCAGAGCGCGCGCCAGCATACTGGTATGCCAATGCACAAGCAGATCATTATCCTCGGCAACAACCTGATTCACAAGCTATTGCTGGAAGGAAGACTCTTCATCCGTCCGGCCGTTCCCCTCTAGTACCATCCTTGAGTGTTCCACATGGCCCACGCGCCGCACGGCGTCTTGTACCTGGTCCTGATGTAGTCCAGGCCCCAGGCGATCTGGGTCGCCGCGTTCGTCTTCCAGTCCACGCCCGCGGACGCCATCTTCGACGCGGGCAGCGACTGCGGGATCCCGTATGCGCCCGAATCGGGGTTCTCCGCGTTCCACTGCCAGCCCGACTCCTTCTCCCACATACGCGACAGGCAGTCCCACTGGTCATCTCCCCACCCGTATGCCTTCATTTTCCTGCGGGCGATGGCCTTGGCGCGGGCGGGCGTGGCCCTCACCCCGTCCGAATCGGACGAGCCGGCGGACGACTGGCCCGAAACCGCCTCGATCGAGCACGAGGACACCGCATCCGCCTGAGAAGAGCCGGACGACGAGCCAGTGCCGGTGATCTCCGTGTCCGGAAGGATGTACGTGGCTCCGTTCACGATCGGCAACGTGCGCGAATACACCCGTGAATCCTTTCCCTTCTCGCTCGTCGTGACCGTGCCCTTGCCCGCATCCACGGACTCGACGACCGCGACATGCCCGTACGCGGCCGACGATCCCAGAACACCCGCAGGAACCGACATCAACGCGCCCGCCACCGGAGCCGTCCGCGTCGTGCGGAATCCCGCGGCCGCCGCGCTCGACGCCCAGTCCTGCCCGTTGCCCCAGAAACTGCCGATCTTCTTCCAGCCGATACGATACCCTCGCATGCACGACCACCACGTGCACTGCCCGTACGCGTACGCCGAACACGCGTCGTCCGGGCCCTGCCGCCCGCCAAACCAGGCCCGGGCCGCCTGCTCGTCCATGCCCACCAGCGAGCCCGACGACGAGCCGGTGGACGAGCTGACCGCCTGGCCCGTGCCCGAGGACAGCCGGTAGATGCGCGTGAACACGGGAGGATAGTCCCGCACACTGATCTCGTCGCCCGTCTGATCCCCGGGCTGACGGCCCAGGACGCCTCCATCCTCGTCCTGATGAGCGCCCACATACCGTCCGCCGCCCATCGCGATCTCCGTATGGCCCTGCCTCCACAGCACGTCGCCCGCCTGCACCTGCGACGAATCCGACGCATCGATCACCGAGAACCCCGCCTTGCGCATCACCGGATCCATGTCCGCCGTGCCGAACGGCACCGAACCCACATCCAGACCGGCGTTCTTCAACGCATACCACACCAGCGATGCGCAGTCATAGTCGACGCCCTTGTCCCGGTTCGGCTGCGAATACCCATGGGAATCGTCCTCCGCGATCGCCTGGGCCCACGCCACCCACGACGATGCCCCCTCCACACACGCGCGGGCCGACTGCGCCTGCGCCAACAGGGACACGACCACAATCACCGGAAGCAGCATCACGACCAACAGCATTACCGGCAGACCGGCCAGCGCGCCCGCCGCGAGCTTGATTGCGCCGCCCTTGCCACCGCCCTTTCCGTTCCCCTTGCCTCCGTCGCCAGCCATGAGCCCACCTCCATCCGAACCTCGGAACCCACGCCCGACCCGGCAGAGCCGGACCCGATACCGAGCGACGGGCAGACAGGACAGAAGAAAGACCGGAGCGAACCCCACCCCGGCCCGGACAAGAACCGTGGAGGATCCATCTGCCCGCTCACTCAGTCGCGAACCCGCCGGCGTCGTCAGCCACCGGGCCAGACGGTGCCGGCGGACCATCGGACGCCGCACCGCCCAGGTACCTGAGCAACAGACGAGCCAACGCCGCGGCGATAGCCTCGGGAGAAATGGAGACGGATGTCTCCTCCGGTGCTTCCTCCGACTTCTTCTCGCGATCGCCCACGGGCTCCAGACCCATGCGAATCGCCAGCGCCGGATCGGCCTGCGCCATCTCCTCGGCCATCCGGTTCGCGACGTCCCGCTGATGCTCCGGGACGGAACGCAGATAATGCCTGACCAGCACCTCCTCGGTCTGATCGCCGATCTGGTCCATCGCCTCCCGCAGCGTGCCGCCGGCCTGCATGAACAGCGTGGCATGCGTCACGCGCAGCGTGCGGAAGGTGACCCCCTCGCACCCCACTTTCCTCCGGGCCCTCTCCATATGCGACTGCAATGTGCTGCGCGACAGCACCGTACCGGCCTTAGCCTGGAAGAACATCGGATTCGACGGATCGTGATGCTCCAGATGCTCGCGGATCAGCGGGACCAGCAGATCAGGCAACACCACCGTGCGCACCGAGTTCGACGTCTTCGTCTCCCCGACCCGGGACGGGCCCAGATCATCCGGGCCATGGTTCACGGACCCCGTGACATGCATCACCTTGCGCTCCAGATCGAACGAATCCACGCGCAGCGCGCAGACCTCGCCGATGCGCATGCCTCCGGCCCACGCCGCGAGCAGCACCGAGATCCGCGTATACTCGGGGAACGCGTCATACAACTTGCGCAGCGTCTCCGACGAGACCGGCGGCACCAGCCACGATCCCGGGGTCGGATCCGGCGGGATCGGCAGGCTCCACGGATTCGCCAACAACAAAGCCGGCGAACCGTCCACACCGGGGGAGCAGGCATCGCGCATGATGCTCTTCATCCGCTGGCACGCACGCTGGAACGCCCAAAGACCCTCCTCATGCGGGCCAAAATACCAGTCCGAGATCACGGCCGCCGTCACCTCACGCAAACGCAGGGAACCGAACGCACGACGCAGATGCGACACGTCCGCCCGAAGATTCCGCGCCGACGAGCCGCGCAACGGCGACCCGTCCGGCTTGCGATGACGCTCCACATACCAATCACACAACCGGTCGAACGTCCACTCCGAACCACGAGACCGCCCGTTGCGCTCCGAGGGATGCACGTATTCCTGCACGCCGGCCCTGTGCATCCGCACAAGCATCTCCTCCTGCTCCAGGAACGCCAGCGCGGCCACATGGCCTTTCGGGCCGAAATGCCGTTCCACACGCTTGCGCGTGACCGGATCGCGATACCGCGCCACCCACGAAATGACGGTCCCGTCCCCACGCCTGAGCGTGTACACGCTGCCGAACCTCCTGCGTCGGCCTTTCTCCGTTCTGACCTCGACCATGAGGACCACCTTCTTTCACCTTCGAAAGAAGCCCGGCCGGTTGGGGCACCCCCGTGACTGCAACAGCCCCGCCACCGGGCCTCAACAAAACGGGGTCACCACTTTACCCCCTTGGAAGACCGGACACACGAACGCCACCATGTGTTCGACAAGATAAAAAGAGCCCATAATATATAGGTATGTTCGAGTCCCACCGAGGGCACGTTGCATTATCGGGTGAGCCACAGTGCCGCATCGCCGAATCTCTATGTTATCGTTATACATGAAGTTTTGTCGATGAATCACTGTGTCGTGGAAAAGAGGTTGTGAGCATGGTGGCAAGAAAGAAGACCTCAACGCAAGAGCAAGAGGGTCAGGTAGAGGAGGTGCTTTCCGCCGACGAGCTGAAGGCAGTCTCCGAAGGCGAGCCCGTCGAGAGCGCCGTGCACAAGAAGCGCACGGTCGTTGTCGCCGAGGACGAGTCGGTGAACCGCATGGATCTGGTGGCCATGCTGGAGGATAACGGGTATGAGGTCGTCGGCGAGGCGGCCAATGGTGAGGAGGCCGTCGATTTGACGCGCAAGTTCCGCCCGGATATCGTGTGCATGGACGTGAAGATGCCCCGTATGGACGGTATCGCCGCCGCCGGTGTCATCTGCGACGAGAACATCGCTCCCGTGGTGATGCTCACCGCGTTCTCGCAGCCCGACCTGGTCCGTCAGGCGACCGGTGCAGGTGCCATGGCCTACGTCACCAAGCCGTATGAGGAATCCAAGCTGCTGCCCGCCCTGGAAGTCGCGATGGGCCGTTTCTCCGAGATCAACGACCTGCTCGACAACGTCGAGACCAGCGAGAACAAGCTCAAGGAGACCGAAGAGCAGCTCAAGAAGGCCGAGGAGAAACTCAAGAAGGCCGAAGACACGCTGGAGGAGCGCAAGCTCGTCGACCGCGCCAAGGGCCTGCTCATGGACAAGGCGGACTTCTCCGAGCAGGGAGCCTTCCGCTGGATCCAGAAGACCTCGATGGATCAGCGCATCCCGAAGAAGCGTCTGGCCATGGCGATCATCGCCAAGTATGGCGATCCCAAGCCGTCGGAAGTAGGGGAATGAGCGAATCGCGCGACGACGCCCAGACGAAAACGCGTGGAACGTTGCTGGTGGTCGATGGCCACTCGCTTGCGTTCCGCGCGTTTTTCGCTTTACCGGCGGAAAATTTCAGTACTCAGGCCGGTCAGGCCACGAACGCGGTATGGGGTTTCGCCACGATGCTGTCCCAGGTGCTGGACAGCGAGAAGCCCGACCATCTCGCGGTCGCGTTCGACATGAAGGGCGGCACCTTCCGCAACGAGATGCTGCCGCAATACAAGGGCACCCGCGAAGCGGCGCCGGAGGATCTGCTCACCCAGCTGCCGCTCATCCAGAAGATGCTCACGGCGCTGGGCGTCACCTACGTCGAAAAGCAGGGGTATGAGGGCGACGACATCATCGCCACGCTCGCCGCGATGGGGGAGCGGTCCGGATACGACACGCTGGTGCTGTCCGGCGACCGCGACGCCTTCCAGCTGATCGACGAGCGCGTCACCGTGCTGTATCCCGGGCATCACTTCAAGGACCTCAAGCACATGACGCCGCAGGCGGTGGAGGACAAGTACCATGTCGGCCCCGCGCAATACCCGGATCTTGCGGCGTTGCGCGGCGAGACTGCCGACAACATCCCCGGCGTGCCCGGCGTCGGCGACGGGTTCGCGGCGAAGTGGATCAACCAGTACGGCGGACTTGAGGGTATCATCGAGCACGCCGACGAGATAGGCGGCAAGAAGGGCGAGTCGCTGCGCGAGAACATCGAGCAGGTCAAGCTCAACCGCAAGGTCAACGCTCTGCGGCGCGACGTGGACCTCGGTATCGGCATCGAGGACCTGACATTCGGCGAGGTGGACGCCGACGCGCTTTCGGAACTGTTCACCAGCCTCGAATTCGGCCCGCGCACCCGCAGCAAGGTGCTCAAGTCGTTCAACGCCGGCAAGCAGGCCGGCGACGCAGCTGACAAGCACGCAGACGACGAGGACACCTCCGACGACCTGAGGATTCCCGAGGCCGTGACCATCGCGGATGAGGCGGCGTTGGCGGCATGGATCGACTCCGCACGAGACGGTCTCGGCTCGCCTGCCGACAATTCGGATGATGAGCCGCGCAACCGGGCGCACTGCGCCGACGTCATGGCATCGACCTGCGCGCTGTATGCCGAAGGCTCATCCAAACCCGGGAACCCGGGATGCAGCGTGCTGATGCTGGAGGTCGGCGGCAAGGCGGCCGTGCTGGAAGCCGGCGTGATCGCCGGCGTCCGTCCCGCGTTGCAGCGGTTCCTTGACGGGCACGCCGACCGGATAGTCGTGCACGGGTACAAGGAGCAGTCGCACATCCTCGCGTCGCTCGGACTGGACCTCGCCGAGCCGTGGTTCGATACGAAACTCGCCGGATACCTGGTCCAGCCGGACTATCATGCCGATTCGCTGGAACAGGCGGCATCCCATTTCCTGCAGCTGCAATTGGACAATGCCGATGACGTCGCGCAGGGGCAGCTGGACTTGAGCGGCGACGTCGATCCGGCCGACCAGCGCAAGGATCTGCTTCATATGGCCATGGTTCGCGCCCTCGCCGACATGCTGGCCGCGAAGATCGACGAACGAGAGCAGTTCAGGCTGCTGCAGTCCATCGAGCTGCCGGTGTCCCACGTGCTGTTCGGCATGGAGCAGGTCGGTGCCAGCGTGGACTTCATGCGCCTGACCGAGATGCGCGACCGGTTCGCCGTCGACGCTCGCGACGCGCAGGAGACCGCCTGGCAGTTCGCCGGGAGCCGCGTCAACCTGCAAAGCCCCAAGCAGTTGCAGGCCGTGCTGTTCGACGACATGGGCCTCAAGCCGACCAAGAAAACAAAATCGGGTTCGTACACGACCAATGCGTCCGCGCTGCAGGATCTCGCGGTCCGATCCGTCGGCAACGAGCGCGCCAACGGATTCCTGACCGCGCTGCTGCGCCATCGCGAGACGAACAAGCTCAAGCAGATCGTCCAAAGCCTGATCGATGCGGTGAACCCTGATGACGGGAGAATCCACACCACGTTCGAGCAGACCGTGGCCGCCACCGGACGGCTCAGTTCCGTCGACCCGAACCTGCAGAACATCCCCAACCGCAATGCCGAGGGCCGCGAGATTCGCTCCGCGTTCGTGCCCGGAGAGGGCTACGAGTCGCTGTTGAGCTCCGACTACTCGCAGGTCGAGCTGCGCATCATGGCTGACCTGTCGGGCGATGACGCGCTGATCGAGGCGTTCCGCTCCGGAGCTGACTTCCACAAGTACGTGGCGAGCCTCGTGTACGGCATCCCCGTTGACGACATCACCCCCGACCAGCGCACCCACGTAAAGGCGATGAGCTACGGGCTGGCGTACGGATTGAGCACCTACGGTCTCGCCCAGCAGCTCAAAATCAGCCCCGGCGAGGCTGACCGGCTGAAATCGCAGTATTTCGCGACGTTCGGCAAGGTCCACGAGTATCTGGAATCCCTGGTCGCCGGCGCCCGCGAGAAGGGCTACACCGAGACGATGTTCGGCAGGCGTCGGTACTTCCCCGGACTGCAGTCGCCGAACCGCAACATACGCGACGCCGCCGAGCGGGGAGCACTCAACGCGCCCATCCAGGGCTCGGCCGCGGACATCATGAAGATCGCCATGATCCACGCGTCCGACGCGCTCGCCAAGGCCAAGGTCCATAGCCGTATCATCCTGCAGATCCACGACGAACTCGTGGTGGAGATAGCCCCCGGCGAAGCCGAGCAGGTGACGGGCCTGGTGCGCGACGCCATGGAGCACGCGGTCGATCTCGCCGTGCCGTTGGACGTGTCCACCGGCATCGGCTCCGACTGGCAGCTCGCCGCCCACTGACGGCGACGGCACGGCGGCGAGAACAACGACGGCAAGAAAAGAAAAGAGGACAAGCCATGACCACGCTTCGACAGGTCGTCAGCGTAGTGGAAACCCTGTATCCGCTGCGCTATGCGGAATCCTGGGACGCGCCCGGCCTGATCGTCGGCGAGCCCGGTGCCGACGTCGGACTGGTCGCATTCGCCGCGGACCCCACCATGGCGGTGATCGACGAGGCCATCGAACGCGGCGCCGACCTGCTGATATGCCATCACCCGCTGCTGTTCCGTTCCGTGCACGCCGTCTCCGGACAGGACGTGCACGGCGCCATCGTCGGCAAACTGTACAGCCATCACTGCGCTCTGTGGGTGGGTCACACCAACGCCGATGCCGCGTGGCGCGGTGTAGGGCAGGCTGCGGCCGACGCGTTCGGCCTGGTCGATCAGCGGCCTCTGGTGCCCATCGACGACCCGGGGTCTGCGCACGCCGTGGGCCTGGGTCGTGTCGGCCTGCTGGAGGAGCCGATGACCTTGGAGCGTTTCGCGCATCGCGTGGCGCAGGCGCTGCCGGCCACGAATCTTGGTGTTCAGGTCGCCGGCGACCTCCAGTCGCTCGTGCGGCGCGTCGCGGTGCTGCCGGGATCAGGGGACTCGCTGTTCGACGAGGTGCGGGCCAGCGGAGCCGATGTGTATGTGACCAGCGACCTGCGCCATCATCCAGCGACCGACGCCTTGGAACAGGCGCGGTACGAGGCGTCGCTGCTCTCGCGCGGACTGGCCGCCCCCTCGGCCGGAAATACGGGAACGGCAGGGAACGCCGTCGCCCGTCCGGCGCTGATCAACACGCCGCACTCCGCCATCGAGTCGCTGTGGTTCCGATACGCCCCGGACGACATCGCCGCGGCGGTCGGGCGGGCGACGGGGGAGACCATACGCACCACCCATATCACGATGAACACCGATCCGTGGACGCTGAACATCCCCTGCCGGGGCTAGCCGGCTGCCGCTGCACATCGCTGACAACTTCTTTCGAAAAAGGACCATTCATCATGCCTGACCGTTCAACCGCTGACACCGCTGGCACTGCCGAAACCGTGGGTACCGCCGCCGCAAGCGACATCACCCGGCAAGTCGACGCGCTGCTCGACCGCTCCACCGACGGCATCGTCATGGACAGCCGGGATCGCAGGGCCGTCGTGCTGTCGCGACAGACCGTGTACCAAGGGGCGGTGTTCGACGTGGAGGACATGCGCATCGCGCTGCCGGCCGGTGGCGGGGACTGCGTCACCGTGCGTCGCCAGGTGTGCCGTCACGCGCCATGCGTCGTCATGCTCGTCCATGACGAGGCCCGGGACCTGTACCTGCTGGAGCGCGAGTACCGCGTAGGCTCCGACCTGTTCGCCTACGGTCTGCCGGCGGGACTGATGGACGACGGAGAGGACGTGGAGCAGGCGGCGCTGCGCGAGCTCGCCGAGGAGACCGGCGTGGTGCCGGTCGGAGAGGACGGCGTCATATTCGACCATGTGGGGGCGTTCTACTCGTCGGAAGGCATGAGCGACGAGCTCGCCAACATCATGGTCATGCACCTGCGACGCTGGGAAAGCCGACCGCGCCGGTTCGATCCCGACGAACACGTGGAATCTGCGTGGGTGACCTGGCGCCAACTCGCCGGAGTGCCGGTCACCGCGTCGAACTCCGTCATTGCCATACAGCATGAGACGATTCAGCGAATCCTGAAAAAACAATAAGTATTCATGGTAAAACAAACATAGTCTGCTGAGAATTTTTCTTTATATCGGTTTGAAGTTAACTATGTTCACGTTGGCGTGCGATAATATGACCATGCAGCAAATACGACCCGGCTCCATGTACCCGTTGGGTGCGAACTACGACGGTTCTGGCGTGAATTTCGCCTTGTTCTCGCAGGTGGCGGACAAGGTCGAGTTATGTCTGTTCGACGAGGACGACAAAGAGACGCGCATCGAGATGACCGAGCAGAACTCGTACGTCTGGCATAACTATATTTCCGGAATCCAACCCGGGCAACGCTACGGTTACCGCGTGTACGGCCCGTACGATCCCGCCAAGGGCATGCGGTGCAACCCGAACAAGCTGCTGCTCGACCCCTACGCCAAAGCCATCGAAGGCAACATCGACGGCGACGAAAGCCTGTTCTCCTACCGTTTCGCCGACCCGGACGGCCCAATGAACGACCTCGACTCAGCCGATCACACCATGAAGTCCGCAGTCGTCAACCCCTATTTTGACTGGGGCAACGACCAGCATCCGAACACGCCATACCATGATTCGGTCATCTACGAAGCCCACGTGCGCGGCATGACCAACCTCAACAAGGACGTGCCGCCGCAGATTCGCGGAACCTACGCCGGCCTCGCGCACCCCTCGGTGATCGAATACCTGAAAAAGCTCGGCATCACCGCACTGGAGCTCATGCCCATCCACCAGTTCGTCAACGACTCGTTCCTGCAGGAAAAGGGACTGAGCAACTACTGGGGATACAACACCATCGGGTTCTTCGCGCCGCACAACGCCTACGCATGCTCAGGCCAGCGCGGCGAGCAGGTCAACGAGTTCAAGGCGATGGTCAAGGCATACCACCGCGCTGGCATCGAGATCATCCTCGACGTGGTTTACAACCACACCGCCGAAGGCAACGACATGGGCCCGACCCTGAGCTTCAGGGGCATCGACAACCAGTCGTACTATCGTCTGGTAGATGGCGATCCGCGGCATTACTTCGACACCACCGGCACCGGCAACTCGCTGCTCATGCGCTCTCCCCACGCGCTTCAGCTCATCACCGACTCGCTGCGTTATTGGGTCACCGAAATGCACGTCGACGGCTTCCGCTTTGATCTGGCCGCCACGCTGGCACGCCAGTTCCAGGAGGTCGACAAGCTGTCCGCATTCTTCGACATCGTCGAACAGGATCCGGTCATCTCACGTGTCAAACTCATCGCCGAACCGTGGGATCTCGGCTCCGGCGGCTACCAGGTGGGCGGGTTCCCGTCGAGCTGGTCCGAATGGAACGGCCGTTACCGCGACTGCGTGCGCGACTTCTGGCGCTCGCAGCCGTCCACGCTTCCCGAGTTCGCCAGCCGTCTGCTCGGCAGCTCCGACCTGTATCAGGTCAACGGCCGCAGGCCGGTCGCTTCGGTGAACTTCATCACCGCGCACGACGGCTTCACCATGAACGATCTGGTCACGTACAACAACAAGCACAACATGGCCAACGGCGAAGACAACCGCGACGGCGAAAGCAACAATCGTTCATGGAACTGCGGCGTGGAAGGCCCCACAACCATTAGCGATGTCAACAACCTGCGCCAGCGGCAGCTGCGCAACCTGTTCTCCACGCTGCTGGTCAGCCAGGGCATCCCGATGATCTGCGGCGGCGACGAGGTGGAACGCACCCAGCAGGGCAACAACAATGCCTACTGCCAGGACAACGAGATATCGTGGCGCAGCTGGGACTCCACGCCCGAGCAGGAGGACCTGCTGCAGTTCGTGTCCAAGCTGATTCATCTGCGGCTGGAGCATCCCGTGCTGCACAGGCGCCGCTTCTTCTCCGGGCGTGAGCCGGGCGAGGACGTCTCGACGATCCCGCAGATCGAATGGTTCGACCACACCGGATCAATCATGGACATGGATGACTGGTCGAACACGCACGCGTTCTCGATGATGGTGTTCCTCAACGGCTCGCGCATCCCCGAGACTGACTGGTACGGTTCGCCGATGATCGACAACGATTTCATCCTGATCTTCAACGCGCATTACGAGCCGATCATGTTCACGCTGCCCAGTGAGCGGTATGGCAAGAAGTGGCAGCTGCTCATCGACACATACAACCCCAAGGGGCCGGAGCTGAGCTATGAGGCGGGATTCGCCATCACCGCTCAGGCGCGCAGCTTCCTGCTGCTCAAGAGTTCTGATTGCCCGGCGGTACGTCGCGAGGACAGCTGAGATCTCGTGGCAGGTGCTTCGCATCTGCGCGCTGTGTGCGCTACGCTAGGCAGGCGCCGACCGGTGACTTGCGTGTTACCGGTCGTTCGACAGGCGGGATTGCAGTTCCGCGACCTGCTCGTTGGGGCCGGAGCCGTCCGCGTCTCGGGCTGGATTGCCGGGGCCGGCACCGGTGCTGTCACCAGTGCCGGGCTGCAGCATCATCAGCTGATCCTGCAGACGATCGGCCTCGATTGCGGCGATTTGCCTTGAGAAGACGATGAACCATCCCAGAAACAGCAGTCCGGCGAGCGCTTCGAGATTGGTGAGCGTTCCCTGGCCCATCAGCATCCTGATACCGATGGCAGAGCAGATCAGAATCGCCAAGGCGGAAATCACCGACATCACCTTCGGTATCCGCGGGGCGAGCCACGGCAGGGAGAGCATCAACACGCCCATGATGACCGTCAGTCCCTTGGCGCACACGTTGTGCATGATCGGGTGCGGCGTATAGCGGAACGCGCCGATGCCTATGAACATGAGCCCGGATATGGTCAGCAGCAGCGACAGGATGGCGATACGCAACGTGAAATGCGTGATGTCGCGGTCATCGGCGGCGGTGCCGGTGCTTTTGTTCATCTGATGGCGTGCTCGATGTATGCGTTCGGTGGTGATCAGCTCCGAGATGGCGAAGTAGCTGACGATGATGATGCACGTTCCGGCGAGCATCAGCGTCGAGTTGAACATGCGGGCCGCGAACGTGGTGCGGTCGCCGAGCTGCGAGAAATTGTTGTGGTACCAGTACGGGTCGTCGGTGGTCAGGCCGGCGGTGCACACGCCGGAAATCACGAAGAACGGCAGCAGCGAGGCCAACGTCTTCGCGTTCATCATCTCCGCCTGCACGAACGTCATATAACCGACGACGCCCGCGAAGCCGGCGCAGATGGGGGTGAGGTATCCGCTGAACGTCGCCGACCCCATCATGCCGTTGATTGCGCCGAGTAGGGCGAATGACGAGAGGAACACGGTCGCCGCGTACACGATCGACAATGCGAGGATTTCGAACACGCGACGAATCGGGGCGAACCAGCCGCGATGCAGGTTGAGCGAATGGGAGTGGCTGGCGTAACCGACGCAGAATGACAGGGCGGCGCAACCGGCCAGAATGCCCGCGCACACCATGAAACGTCGTTGGGTGATCTGCCAGATCGCCGGGGCGAACTGCATGTACAGCGACATCATTATCGCGCCGACCATCGCGCAGATCAGGAATGAGATCAGACCAAGGGTCTCCGCTCGCTGATGACGTCCCATGACACCCCTTTCGCCGTCCGGATATCCATTGTACTCGTGCGGTTTCGCGGCTGTGTTGCGTTGGTGGCCGGGGAGGGGGGCGGTGCGGGACGAGATTGTGACGCGACGGTACGGGGTTATGACGGGGCGGCGTGGGACGATGACCGGTATGCGGCGTGGTGCCTGTTCGTGCGTGGGATGTGTCGTCCGGATTTGCGTTCCTAAGTGCGCGCCGAAACGACGACCGTGCGCACATAGGTACGCAAACAGGGCCATTTGCGTACCTATGTTCGCGCACTCGTCGTTTCGGCGCGCACTTAGGAACGCAATGGGAGGGGCCTACATTGCGCCGATTATTTGGACCATCGGCGGGGTGGAAGATGCGGGTCGAGTCCAATGGCCCCGGATTCGGTTGCCAAGGTCTACGGAACCCGGTGATAATTGAAAAACGGGCTCAGTCTCGGCCTATGGTATACTCAACATTTGTGCTTTGCCTTGGGCTGGGCACATCGGGCTGTAGCGCAGTTTGGTAGCGCGCCTGCTTTGGGAGCAGGATGTCGCAGGTTCAAATCCTGTCAGCCCGACCGGAGCCCTACTCCCGCTTGGGGAGTGGGAGTAGAGCTTGAAATCGTGTTGACGGACGTTGTCGCTGCAGTGGCCTTCGGTGCGGTGGCGGAGGCCGCCTACATCGTCTAAGGAGCATCATGCGGATATCGGCACCGTGATCACGCTCGGGTCCGGGTTCGTGGCGTTGATCGTGCCCGCGTTCGTTCGGGTATTCAAGAAGTATATTCCCCAGCGGATACGTCGGATCCGTGTTCCTCGCCGCATCCATCCGGTTCGGCGTCATCGCCATCGCCGCCACCGGCGGATTCGACGGTACTTATATATGGGGCATCGTGCTCGCGGGCGTAGTGGGCGTCGCTCAGACCGTGTACGCACTCGTCAACCAAGCCTTTGACGGAAGACTGTCTAAAGCGTAGAACAGTGCCGGGTAAGGCCCGAAATCCTGCGCACTTTGTGATTTGAGTTTCCTGGAAGAGGATATGGCCCGTGCCGGGTACGATTTTCAGTCGCTAACACTAGAAAACCGCGATTGGAAAGAGGCAGAGGCCATGTCCAAGGAAATCATACAGTTCGATGACGCCATGTTCGAGACAAAGCTCGACGCCATGGTGCGTGACAAGGTAGAACAAATAGTCAACGCGATGCCCGACGCTTCAGGCCGACGAGATCGCCAACGCCGCGAGATACGAACGAACCGGCGAACGCAAGGCGTACCGTGCCGGCCACTACGAACGCAGCCTGACCGCCAAGGCCGGCAGGCCGGAGCCGAAGGTGCCCAAGCTCAAAGGTGCCCTGTTCGAGTCGGCGGTGGTCGAACGCTGCCGGCGGCGCGAGTCCGGCGTCGGGGAGGCGCGGAAACCGCACTGCATGAAGAACAGCCGCGCGGTGATGCTGGCATGGACGGTGAGCCGATCGATGCCGGCTGCGTCGGCGAACCGCTCGACTTGTCCGAGCAATAGCGAGGCCACGCCCTGCCGGGAGCATGAGGAATCCACGAACAGCATGTCGATATACCCGGCTTTGTCGACGTCAATGAACCCGACCGGAACGTTCTAGGTTTCGGAAGATTCCCGTATGGGGTCTTCGAGCGGATATTTCGCGGTTTCGGCGACCCATGTGTGCACCGTTATCCGGCGTTCGTTCCATTGCCCAGGTGTGCCGGTATGCCCGGCCCATGCGCGAATCTGTTCGCTGTTGTAATCCCGGGAGGCGATGCCGGTCGCGGGCCGACGGAACACCGCCATCGTGGCCTCCGCGGCATCGGGCCGATACCTGCGAATCATGAAACGCATACCTGAAAGTGTAAGGGAAATCAGGCATACGGCGCGGAGAACGATGTCGTCGCAATCCCTCGCAGTCTGTGAGCCAACTCGTGAGCCAACCGACCAACACGACATTCAGGTCACGATAATTCTGATGCGCCCGGTCGCATCTCACTGCCACATCACATTGTCGAGATCCGCACCGAATCTTGTCGCGTTGGCTTCAATCAACCAACCAGTTCTGGCGCAAACGCGATTCAATGGTTCTCCTGCTTGCCGCGCAGGAACACGATCGGGATGATGATCAGCGGCGCCGCGCATGCGCCCATGGCCAGTGAATAACCGCTGGTGAGCCACTGGCCGGTCTGCATGCTGACGCCCAAATCCTTGGTGATGGGCGGCAGAGCCGTGGTGAGCGCCGTGGCCATGACGGTGGTGGCGATGCACGAGAGCATGATGTTGATGAAGATCAACGTGCGACGGTGGTTGCTAAGAGGTGCTGTTCGGTGGTGGTTGTTGTGACGTGTGTAGTGGTGTTTGGCATGATTCCGTTTCGATTTTTGGCTCTCTGCGGAGGCTCAAGTTCCAACTAAAGGTTTTGCTTATCGAGCTCTTGGTAGTGCTCTTTGATCACGGTGAGGATTTCGGCGAATTGTTCGCGCTGCTGAGCGGTGAGCACTTCGAGCAGTTTACCGGTGGCTCCGTTATCGGCCGCACGTCGGCGCATCGCCTCGGCCTTGCCCTCCTCGGTGAGCGCGACCAGATAGGTGCGCCCGTCTTCGGGATGGGGAGTGCGCGCGACCCATCCGCGCGCCTCCATTTTGCCGAGCAATTCGCTCAGCGATGCCGACCGTATACCGAGGATCGCGGCGAGCCGGCGCTGGCTGACCGGCCCGAGACCACTGACGGTCAGCAGGCAGCGCGACTGGCCGCTGCCGTATATCAGCGAATGGTCGCGTCGTGTTTCGCGTTGATGGCTGATACGCGCCGCATCATAGAACAGCTCCGCCAGCGCTTTGTCGTTCATTGTCGTGTTCGTCCGCCTCCATCGTTTTTGCAAGGTACCTAATGAGTAATACAAGGTACCTTGACAAATGAGTTCAGGTTACGGCGCATTCGGGCGAGGCTATTCGTCCTCGCCTAGCGCGGCGGATGGGGGGGTGAGCACGCTGGTATAGGGGATGTCGCCGGACAGGACGCCGTCGTAGAAGCGCTGTTTGGCGTCGATGAAGTCGATGGAATCCCGAATCTCCGCGAGCTGCTCGACCAGCCGCGCCCGCTTGTCGGCGAGCATCTGCTTGCGCTCGGGGATGCTCGGCTCGCCTTCAAAGCACAGTTCAGTGTATCGGCGCATTTCTTCGATGCTCAGACCGCAACGGTGTAGGCACAGCAGACCTTTGATCCATGTGATGTTGCGGTCGTCGAAGACGCGGCGGTTGTTGGCATCCCGTTTGAGGTTCGGCACCAGACCGGCGTTGCAGTAGAACTTCAACGTCTCGTAGGCGAGACCGGTCGCTTCGCAGGTCTGCTTCATCGTGTACATGGTGCCCCTCCTTACGTTCTTTTATTATCCGGCAGTGCTTACCGGTAGTTTCTACCGGTGTGTCGTGATTTGACCGGTAGCTACTACCGGAAAATATAGTGGCAGTCATAACACGGCTCCCGTTAGAGGGAACACCAACCCTGACATCAACGAAAGGCAATACCCATGGAGATCATCACCCTGCGCAATGGCGTCGACATGCCCAAGCTCGGCTACGGCGTCTTCCAGATCGCCAAGGACGACACCGCGTGCTGCGTCGCCGACGCCATCGAAACCGGCTACCGCCACATCGACACCGCACAGTCCTACTTCAACGAATCCGAGGTGGGCGACGGCATCAAGGCCAGCGGCATCGACCGAAAGGAGTTGTTCGTCACCACCAAGGTCTGGCTGGAACACTACGGCTACGAGCAGACGCTCAAATCGGTCGAGGTCTCGCTCAGGAAGCTCAAGACCGACTACATCGACCTGCTGCTGCTCCACCAGCCGTTCTCCGACGTGTACGGCTCATGGCACGCGCTCGAGAAGCTCTACAAGGACGGCGTGGTGCGCGCCGTCGGCGTGAGCAACTTCTTCCCGTACCGTCTCGCGGACCTCATCGCGTTCAACGAGATCGCGCCGATGGTCAACCAGATCGAGACCAATCCGTTCAACCAGCAGGTTGACGCGCACGCCTACATGGCAGAACACGGTGTGGTGCAGGAGGCGTGGGCGCCGTTCGGCGAAGGCAAGTCCGGCATGTTCACCAATCCGACGCTCGTCGCCATCGGCGAGCGGCACGGCAAGTCACCCGCCCAGGTGATTCTGCGCTGGCTCATGCAGCGCGACATCGTCGCATTGCCGAAGTCGACGCACAAGGAACGCATGGCGCAGAACATCGATATCTTCGACTTCACGCTGACGGACGACGACATGGCGTCGATCGCCGCGCTCGACACCCGCACCAGCCTGTTCTTCGACCACGCCACGCCCGCGGCTGTCGAACGAATGGCCACGCTGGTCAAAGAGCGCGCCGGACGGGAATGACCTGCCGGAGGCGGTGCATATAGCTCTTCGCCGACGGCCTGAAACGTAGCGACGGACAGGCAAGCGGGCATGATGGAAGCGATATTTCGCCGCATCGCGGAAACGCAAACAAACAAGGAGGAGCCATGGCCGTCGAGAACGCCAAGGTACTGATCATCGTGAACAATTGGGGCATCGAGGAAACCGAGCTGACCCGCCCGTTGCGTGACCTCAAGGCCGCAGGAGCCGCAGTGACGCTCGCCGCCGCGACGCTCGACCCGTGCGAAACAGTCAGCCACGACCGGTACGAGGGCGAGACGCTCACCCCGGACGCGCTGCTGTCAGACGTCAACGCCGGTGATTACGACCTGCTGGTGGTGCCCGGCGGCACCTGCAACGTCGACCGCATCCGCGTGAACGAGGACGCCATCGCAATCGCGCAGGAATTCGCCCACGAAGGCAAGCCGATCGCCGCGATCTGCCACGGCGCATGGCTGCTGGTCAATGCCGGACTCATCGCAGGGAAGACCGCCGCCCCCTGCCGCTACATTCGTGCCGATATCGAGAACGCGGGCGGCCATTACGTGGACGAGCAGCTGCACATCGATGACGCCAACGGCTGGCGCCTCATCACTTCCCGCAAGCCCGCCGACCTCGACTACTTCGTCGACGCCATCAAAAAGACCCTGGCCTGACTCATCCGACTCGGGACGGGCGGCGGCGAAGTCGGATGGGCCATCGTTCCAGCCGGCCTCGCCGCGCGGCCAGGCGAGCGACAGCCTAAGCCGCTCAGGCGATGAAACGCAGATATGTGAGATCGTCGAAAGTCGCGCGACCCTGAAACCCCTTGGTCGACCGATACCGGTCAATCAGATCCGGATCTTCGCTGCGAAGCCGCTGCAGCTCGCGTTCCGATTCGTCGAGCGTGGGCCGCAGCAGCGGATAGCCATCAGACGCGAGCACCACCTCATCGCCGGGAGAGACGGGCACAGTGCGGATGGGGTACGTCATGTCGGTGAACCCGTCGAACACGAAGTAGCCGAACGGCCCTCGTTTGTTCGCGAACTGCGATTGCAACCGCAGGAACGGCAGTATCATCGCGCGCGACGGGTCCTTCGGCGCCGCATCGGAAGCCGGTGCGCCGAACGAGCCGGATATCGGGACGTCGGGCGTGCCGTCCTGCATCTCTCGCAGCGCAAGCACCGTGAACGCGCGCAGATCACCGAGCAACACATCGACATCCTTGGTCGTCGGCGTCTGCACGCCATTGACCATGATCTGGCAGTCCCCGAACAGCCACGCCTCATGCCGCCGGGCGCTGTATACCACTGCGTTGACCTGCAGACGTTCCACTGGCTCATCCGCGAACACCCGAATTCCGGCCTCATGCGAGCGGTAGCGGGCCTGGAAACATTCGTCAACCGCCCGCTGCATCTGTCGCATCGATGCATCCGCAGGCATGCCACCGATGACGCCGAGCATCAGATCCTTCGCCACGACGCCGCCACAGATGCCGCACGCTTTTGCTTGTCACCCCATCCACGACGGCCGCGAAGTCATCCGTGACCAGCATCCCGTCCTCGTTGAGCGACTGGTCGTTCCGCTTGCCCCGGCAATACCGCTCTATGATACGCATCATCAGGCCCGTGCGCATTGGGCGAACGCGCGGTAGAGGATGTTCCGCGTCGCGTCGCCGACCGACCCGTCCACCAGTATGATGTGGTGGTTGCCGTCGTCGCGCTCCGTGACATCGCGTTCGCCGGTCGATGCCACGGCCTGGCGCAAGGCGGCCATGTCCGCATCCCATTGCGGTACGGGCGTGCCGAACGAGCACATGTCGAACATGAATGCGCAAGGGGTCGGGTTGAAGGATGACGTCGTGCGCTCGCTGTATCGATATGTGTACGCGCTCGGTGTTCCATACGGTCGGCCTACGCGCATGTAATCGTCGATGGCGCGGTTGACGCAGAAGTCGAATTGCCGGAAGCCTGACGGCAAGTACACGTTGTAGTTGTTCGCCGCACGGTCGAGTTTGTCTCGCCATTGGCCGTCGAACATCTCTCGGCGACTGTCCTCATGAGCGCCGGGGCCGAGCGTGTATGATCCGAGTCGAGACAGGTATTCCGCCTGCACCGAGGCGGCGAGCTCCTGCAACGACCCTGCGCCCAAGCCGCCCGCCGTCGTGGTGCTGGTGCTACTGTCGTCCGGCATCGTGCGGGTCACCGTCGTCGTGCCGTCCTTCAGCGTGACCACGGTGGTGGCGATGCCGGTGTCCCCGTCGCGCGAACTGGTGCGGGACACGACCTTGCCGTCGGCATCGCGCCGCGACGGTGAAGTTGCGGATGCCGATGCGTCGGGCGCCGCGCCGGCACCGCCCTGATGCGAGGTGGCGGCCCATATCGCGATGGCGACCGCCGCGATGATGATGACGGCTCCGATGACGAATTCCATGCTGGTTCCTTTAATGGCGCCGGTGGTGATTGCGGTGCCGGCTGCTGTTGACCATCCTATCGTCGCCAGTGGGCCGCCGCCCGAATAATTCTGAATGGAAACGCGGTCCTGGGCTGCGCTAACCGCCGTTTGAGGCGTGAAATCGGGATTAGCGCGGGCGAAATTGGTGGTATCTACATTTCGAGGGGTTGATCTGATGGATCAGGAACATCTATCTGCATTTCAGGGGGTTGCCCAAACGCGATATCCGAAGTATTAAGCGCTTTTTGCTGCTGGGATTGCGCGGTTTTGGGAGCGTTCATACTTGGCTGGCACCCCCTCGAAACGTAGATAGATGTCCGGCGAGACCGAAATCAACCCCTCGAAACGTAGATACGGTTCAATGACGATGTGATTCCGGGCTTTTCGCCCATGACCGGGGGAGAGAAGATGGCGAATCGCGCCGGAAAGGGGTCGTGCCCGAACCGTGATACCTCGTCATGACTGCAACATGGTGATGCCGCCGTCCCTGACGAGCAGTGATTGACGGTCAGTGAGCGCGCGTAGGTCGAGCTCCGTGGAATACCGTTCGACGATGAGCCGTGCCGCCTGACCCATCGTGGGATTGCCCAGATGCGGCACCACGTGGAAATCCGTCAGACCAAGTCCTTTGTAGTTGCGCAGACCCGGGGCGCGATCCGTGCGGTCCATGATGGAGCAGTAGCCGATGTCCGGCGACATGATGACCGAACCGGCTGATTCGCCGATATACGGGATCCCGTCGGCTATCCGTTCGGCGAGCAGCGCATCCGCGCCGCTCTGCCGCAGTTCCTGCAGCAGAAAGAACGAATTGCCGCCGCCGACATATATGCAGTCGGCGTCCGAGAGGGTGCTCCGCACGTCGGGGGCAGCGGCCGTTGAAACATCCAGTTCGGTGACGCGGAATCCCAGTTGACGCAGTTGGCGGCGGGTCAGCATCGTATGCGCGAACCCCCATGGCTCCACGGCCGCGGCGGTCGTGATGTACGCCAGTCGACCGCCGTACAGCCCGGGCAGTGCATGCGGGATCATCCCTGTGGCTCCGCGCAGCGTCGATGTGAGCATCATGGTCGCCATCCTGGCCTCCTTTCGTATCGCCCAGTATAGGACCGCGTTCATGAGAGCGCTGACAGATGAAAGGTCGAATGCGCGCGGTGGCGTTTGGCGCTCGCCTGGCCCGGTTGCCGGAAATGACGATATGGGCGCGAACGATTCCGCCGATGCGGACGGAAAATGCCATAACTCGAACGAAGACGATACGATTGGACGCATGAGCGAAACGAACAATGACAACCTGTGGCCGGCCCCGACCGCTGACGGCCCGCTGAACGCGACCGTGACCATCCCCGGCAGCAAATCCCTGTCGAATCGGTATCTGATCCTCGCCGTGCTTGGCGCGAAGCCCGTCACGCTTGTCGGGCTGTTGCGCTCGCGCGACACCGAACTGATGATGGGAGCGCTGTCGGCGCTTGGTGTGCGCTGCGACATCGACCCGGAAAACGACACCACGGTCACGGTGACGCCGCCGGAATCCGGCCGATTCAGCGGCAATGTGGGCGTGTACTGCGGGCTCGCCGGCACGGTGATGCGTTTCGTGCCGGGGCTGGCGCTGTTCGCGGACGCCCCGGTGCGGTTCGATGGAGACGATCAGGCATACGCGAGGCCGATGCAGCCGGTTCTCGACGGGCTCGAACAGCTTGGCGCCCGCGTCGAATACCACGGCGAGCACGGCCGGCTGCCGTTCACCATCACGCCACCGCGTCATGATGGTGAACAGGCCGATGACGGTTCCGCTGCCGCCAAGGTGAGCATCGACTCGTCCGGCTCTTCACAGTTCATCTCCGGTCTGCTGCTGATCGGGTCGCGCCTGCCCGGTGGGCTGGAGTTGCGGCATACGGGGGAGAAGACGCCGAGCCTGCCGCATATCCGCATGACCGTCGCTGATGTGAACGGCGCGGGCGGCAATGCGACTGCTGATGAGGAGTCTCGCGTCTGGCGAGTCGGCCATGCCGCGTTGCAGCTGCCGGAACGCGTGGTCGTCGAACCTGACCTGTCGAATGCGGCGCCGTTCCTCGGTGCGGCTTTGATTGCCGGAGGCACGGTGCGCGTGCCGCACTGGCCTGTTGAGACCACCCAGCCCGGTGGACTGCTGCCGGGATATCTGGAACGCATGGGCGCGCGCGTCTCGTTCCCCGAAGAGGACGGCGTGCGGTATTGCGAGGTGAGTGGCGACGGCCATGTGCATGGTCTTGGTGATTTCGACCTGACCGCGGCAGGGGAGATCGCGCCGTCGCTCGCGGCGATACTGGCGTTTGCCGATGCTCCGACCCGTATGCTCGGCATCGGTCATCTGCGTGGTCATGAGACAAACCGTCTGGAGGCGCTGGTCACGGAGATCACGCGCATCGGGGGAGAGGCCCGCGAACTGGAGGATGGCATCGAGATCACTCCTGTGCCGGTTGAGCGTCTGCACGGTGAGGTGATGGAATCCTACGCTGATCACCGCATGGCGACGTTCGCCGCGATGATCGGGCTGGCCGTGCCGGGCGTCCGAATCGTCAATGTGGAGACCACGCGCAAGACACTGCCCGATTTCGTGGGCATGTGGACCGGCATGTTGGAGCGGTGACCGCGACGAATATCACGGATATACGATGAGGGGCTGATTCCCAGCGGAATCAGCCCCTCATTTATGTTCGTCCGTTTGCGTTAGACGGACTGCGGCCTGCTAACGGCAGTTCGTCACTTGGTGAACGTGTTGCCGTAAGTGTCCGCGCCGTTCTCGGCGATTTCGGCGGACTTGCGGGCGATGGCCAGCTCCTCGTTCGTCGGGATGACGGCGATGATCACGGAGGAGTCCGGGGTGGAGATGATGCGCGGCTCCTTGGAGCGCTTCGCGTTCTTCTCCTCGTCCAGCTTGACGCCGAACGGGGCGAGCTTGTCGCACACCATCTTGCGCACGATGTCGTCGTTCTCGCCGACGCCGGCGGTGAAGGTGATTACGTCGCAGCCGCCCATCTGGTAGGTGTAGTTGCCGATGTAGCTGACGATGCGGTGCACGTACACGTCGAGGGCCAGCTTGGCGTCCTCGTTGCCCTCGGCCACCAGACGGTGAACCTCGCGCAGGTCGCCGAAGCCGGTCATGCCCATCATGCCGGAGCGCTTGTTGAACAGGGTGTCGAGCTCGTCCACGTTCATGTGGGCGTTGCGGATGAGGTGGAAGACCACGGCCGGGTCGATGTCGCCGGTGCGGCCGCCCATCATCAGGCCTTCAAGCGGGGTCAGACCCATGGAGGTCTCGACCGGCTTGCCGGAAACCTCGGCGGAGGCGGAGGCTCCGTTGCCGATGTGCAGCACGATCTGCTTGAGGCCTTCGGCCGGCTTGCCGATGACGCCGGGGACCACGGAGGAGATGAACTCGTGCGAGGTGCCGTGGGCGCCGTAACGGCGGATGTGGTACTGGTCGGCAATCTCCTTGTTCAGCGCGTAGGTGCTGGCCGCCTTCGGCAGCTGGAAGAAGAAGGAGGAATCGAACACGAAGATCTGCGGAACGTCGGGCAGCAGTGCGCGCATGACTTCGGCGCCCTTGGCCTCCGGGCCGTTGTGCAGCGGGGCGAGCACGGCCAGGTCCTTGACGGCGTTGATGGTCTTGTCGGTCACGAGGGCCGGCTTCGGGAAGAGGGATCCGCCCTGAACCACACGGTGGCCGACGGCGACGATGCCTGCTTCGGACAGGTCCGGGCCGTACTCCTTGAAGAAGCCGAGCACGCGCTTGAGGCCCTGCTCGTGGTCGTGGATCGGCTCTTCGAGCTCGTGCTTCTCGCCGTTGTACTCGTGCTTGTAGTGACCGTCGACCGGTTCGCCGATCTTCTCGACGAGACCGGAGGCCAGACCTTCGCCGGACTCAAGATCGACCAGCTGATACTTGATAGAGCTGGAACCGGAATTGATGACAAGGACGGTTTTCGCCATTGTGGGCATCCTCCATGATTGATACGTACCGCGAAACACGGCTTTCCATCTGATAGATTACTCGCTGCTTGCTACAAATCAGCGCCGCAGGTTTCGCCGAGAGCCACCAAAGAGAAAAGCCCCGCTGACGGGTTGAGCCGTGAAGTAAACAGCGGGGCTGGTTATAGGTGAAGAGCGAACGACAGATTGCACGTGCCCCCGCCAGCGGGGGCTGTCGCGAAGCGACTGGGGGTGGTCGTAAAGAGCGGCTGTATCGCGCGGAGACCGCTAAAACACCCGCGTCACTGGGCCTCGATGGCGGTCAGTGCGATGGTGTTGATGATGTCCTGCACCGTCGCCCCGCGTGAGAGGTCGTTGACGGGCTTGTTGAGGCCCTGCAGCACGGGGCCGATGGCGAGCGCCCCGGAGGAACGCTGCACGGCCTTGTAGCCGATGTTGCCGGAGCACAGGTCGGGGAACACGAACACGTTGACGTGTCCGGCCACGTCGTTGCCCTTGGCCTTGGTGGCTGCCACGTCGGGCGACCATGCGGCGTCGAACTGGATGGAGCCGACGACGGGCAGGTCCGGAGCCTTCTCCTTGACGATTCGCGTGGCCTCTTCGACGATGTCCACGTCCGGCCCCTTGCCGGAGCCGAGGGTGGAGTAGGAGAGCATACCGACCTTGGGCTCGATGCCGAACGCCTTGGCGGTCACGGCGGACTGCAGCGCGATCTCCGCGAGCTGTTCGGCGTCCGGGTTGAGGTTGATGGCGCAGTCGGAGAACACGGTCACGTGGTCCTTGAAGCACATCAGGAAGGCGCCGGAGACGAGCCTCTGCCCGGGCTTGGTCTTGATGACCTGCAGCGCCGGACGCACGGTGTTTGCGGTGGAGTTGACCGCGCCGGACACCAGACCATCGGCGTAACCGAGCACGACGAGCATCGTGCCGAAATAGCTCGCGTCGGTCAGCTGCTTGCGGGCCTGCTCTTCGGTCATGCCCTTCTTGGCGCGCAGCTCGCACAGCTTGGCGACCATGGGCTTGAGGATGTTCTCGTCGTCCATGGCCTGGAAGCGCGCTTTGCCCAGATGGGTCAGACCGAGTTCCGCGCCCCGGGCGAGGATCGCGCCCTTGTCGCCCACGATGATGAGGTTCGCGATCTCGCGCTCCAGCAGGTAGTCGGCCGCCTTGATGATGCGGTCCTCTTCGCCTTCGGGCAGCACGATCGTTTTCTTGTTCGCCTTGGCGCGGCCGAGCAGGCTGTACTGGAAGGCGTACGAGGTGATCGGGAAGTCGATCTCGACGTTGATGGCCCGCAGGACCTCTTCGGTCGGCACGTTCGCCTGGAAGGCGGCGAGCGCCGCATCGGCCTGCGACGCCTCGGTGAACGGGATCTGGGGGATCGTCCACACCGGCAGCCCGAAGTCCGCGAGCGTGTCCTTGACCGAGACGGAGTGGCGCGGCTCGCAGCCCGTCACGAAGATGCCCAGCACCTTGTTACCGGCGGCCTCCATGCCTTCGATGGAGAGACGGACGGTGTCCTTGAGCTCGTCAGGCCAACGGTCGATGGTGCACACGGCGAGGAAGACGCCGGCCTGCAGGTCGGCGGCGATGTTCGCGTTGAACTCGTAGGCGGTTGGGTCGTTGACGTGCGACTTGTCGGTGCCGACGATGAGCGCCGCGTCCGCGCGGGACACGTTCATCGCGTCGTTGAACGCCGCGACGATGTCGCCGCGGGAGCCTTCCTTGTCTTTGCGCACCTGGTGAATGTCCAGTCCGGTGGACAGCGCGACGCCGAGGCCGGCGTTGGAGGCGTTCAGCAGGATGGGGGTGAAGTGGTCGTGATTGGAGACCGCGGGGCGGAACACGGTGGTCTTGAATTTGGTGGTCAGCGCCTTGAGCACGCCGTATGCCACGACGTTGCGTCCGTTTGCGCCTTCAGGACTTGCGATGTAGATGTTCGTTGTTGTCACGTTTGTCTCCTCGTCGGGGATGGTACTGCTCGTGTGACCGCCTTGTTTCACACTTACTGACATTGTAGTACCCGATCGTTCGCTGCCGGGCGTTGACATGGCGGTAAATGCGGCCGGGACGGTTCGACCGGGCGCGTGTGTGTTTTGTCAAGTTGTTATAGGCCAGTGTGGCGTGAGTTTTCCTTCCGAAAAAGCGGTAGGTTTTAGTCCAGTTCGGAACTGGCCTGTCATTGCTC
>JAIHTM010000389.1 GCA_022713905.1 Collinsella sp. | reverse complement strand
CATTCGCCCGCCACAACGGTCCGGGCTCCGTCGATTCCCGTCGCCTGGCGTCGATGATGGCGCACCCGTCCATGGAAGGGAGACTCGCGTGAACTGGCTTGCAATCGTATTGATCGTGTTCGTCGCGTTCTCGTGGCTGATGACGTTGGCCCTGTGCCGGGCGGCACGTCTCGGCGACGAGATGGCCGCCAGATTGGCCGACGAACGCCGTGCCGCCCAGCAGCGTGAGGAGGACCGACCGTGAGCAACATCGCACTGTCATGGGCCTTCAAATGCCATGTGGGCAACGCCAGCGCGAAGGCCGTGCTCGTCTACCTCGCGGACCGCGCGGACGACGACGGCACCGCAGCCTATCCGAAGATCGCGACCATCGTCAACATCACCGAACTCTCGGAACGGACCGTGCGCACCGCGTTGAAGACTCTCCAGGAACGCGGCTTCATCCGCCGTGGCGACCAACGGTACGCGCGCCTCGGCAAGGGCGGCAGGAACCGTCTGCCCCAGTACTGCCAGATCGTGTGGGACCTCGCGGTCGAATCCGACCCGTCGACCCTTGAATGGATCAAGGAGACGCACACGGCGGAACACGACCCGAAGACCATGGGCAATACCGTGGACCCCGCCGCCTCCACCATCATGGAAAACGGCGAATCCAAGGACGTGACTCCGGAAAACGCTGGAACGAAGCCGATTCCCAGCACTGCAAATCTCGCAGGGCTGGAAAACGACCCGGAACCGGCACTGCAAATCTCGCACCTCCAGCACTGCGAGAGCTGCACCCCCAGCACTGCAAATGCCGCAGGGCTGCTATATAAGGATAAAACCCTCCAGGTAAACCCTCCGAGTAAACCCTCCTTCCCCTCTGCCCCTACGGGGCATCTCCCCGCAAGCGGGGCGACCGCCGCCGAAAAAAATAAAACCGAACAACTCGACGAGGACGACACCGAGATCGCCGAAGCGGCCGGACGGGTCCTCGCCTCGCTCGGTGCGCAGCGCTCGATGCTCGGCCTGGCCACGCCCTCACCGACCAAAGCCGACCGCAAGGCCATCATCGGCCTGTACCGCAGGCTCGTCGACCAGGGAGCGCAATGGCCCACCCTCGTGATGGTCGACGCGATCGGCTTCGCCATGAACGGCGATTGGTGGCCCAAACGCATCCGCACCGGCCGGGCCCTCGCCAGACACTGGGACGAACTCAACGACGACATGATCCTCGCAGCCGGCCGCACAGACGGCGACGCACACGCGCAGACGGTTCCGGCGGCCGTGCCGGAGCCGGATGCTGCGCCATGGCTGCCCGACTGGGCCGTGGAGACGCTGGCCGAATTGGACGGCCAGGACGCGACGGCCGGAGGGGAGGCGACGGCATGACCACGAGCATCGACTGTTCCGAGGCGGGCTTCAGCGAATTCCTCCTCGCCAACCCGCAGCTCGACGGGCACGCGGACCTGATCTGGCAGCTGCACGCCGTCTACTGGCGCAACAAGCGCCTCGGCCATCCCAAGGCCGTCGG
>JAIHTM010000053.1 GCA_022713905.1 Collinsella sp. | reverse complement strand
AACAGCCGGACCAAAGCTACACATTCAACTGGAAATAACCGCTCCGAACATCATGTCTCTCCCGAGAGTAGTCCTCACAACCGGGCAGGTCCCACAAGGGGCATAGCTCATGCACCCACCGTCCGGTCTCAAGCCCATGAGACACTTGGAGCCATGACTACCATCATCATGCATACCTCCGATGATAATCGCATGTGGTCGTTTTTGGCTTTTTTCCAGGGTTTTCCGTTCTTGGGAAATCTGCCGATTACCCTCGTTTTCCACGAGGCACCTACAGGCACCCGAAAATAATCTCGACTGACTCTCCCCTCACCGACCATACCGGCCGGTTCATGATTTTCATTCGAGACTTCCCGTTGACGATAGGCGCCCGAGCCCATACCGCCATCCAAGGGGGAAGTCAATGGAAAACACACGCACGAGGAAGCGCAGGAGATGGGGATCGGTGATCGTCCGCAAGGACGCGGACGGCAACCCGACCAGTTTCCAGGCGCGATACGTCAACCCGCTCGACCCGTCCAAGAAGGTCGGACGGAACTTCGGACTGGAATACGAGACGGAGGCCTACAGGTGGCTCGATGAGGAGCACTACCTCGTCACGCTCCACAACAAGGGCATCCGCCAATGGGTCCACCCATCGCAGCGAGGCACCGATACCATGCCCACATTCAGGGAATACGCCAAAGACTACTTCGACAAATACCGCAAACCGGACGGCAGCAAGCTCTCCGGACGAGCCAACCGGTGCAACGAGATCGTGCTGCGCCGGCTCAACAAGACGTTCGGAGACATCCCGCTCGACCGCATCACCAGACAGATGGTCGACGAATGGTATACGACAGCCAGGGACGAGCTGACGGCCTGGACGTTCGAGCAGGCCGCGCGCACGCTCAAACGGATCATGCTCGCCGCAGCGACCGAGCAGAACGACGGGACGCCGCCGCTCATCCCGGCGAGCCCATGCCGGTACCGCGTCATCAAACCGCAGTCCAAGCGACGGGACCAGCCGCCTATCACCGCCGACGAGATCAAAAGGCTGGCAGACCTGTTCCCCGACTACTACCGGCTCACCCTCTGGCTCTCCCTCCTGGTCGGCGGACTACGCCTCGGCGAGGTATGCGCCCTGCAGCTCAGGGACATCGACCTGGAGAACCTGCAGCTCCATGTCCGTCACTCCGTCAACCGCGGCCCCGACGACAGGGGCAAATACCGGTTGTGCGAGCCGAAGACCAAAAGCAGCAAGCGGGTCGTGCCGATCCCCAAACCGCTCGCCCCGCTCATCGAGGACCACATCAGCCAGTTCTGCAAGGACCGCAAGCCCGACACCATGCTGTTCCACTCGCCCATGCTGGACGAATGGCTGCTCCCGCCCACGACCATCGAGCGGACGTTCCGCATGGCCCGCGAAAAGATCGGCCGCCCCGACATCACCTTCCACTCATTGCGCGCCACGCACGCCACCATGCTCGTCCTCGAGGGAGGGACCATGCGCGAGACGATGGATGACCTCGGCCACACCAGCCTCACCGTCGCGGTGGACAGCTACCAGCGAATCGTCAGGGAACACCACCGCGACGCCGTGGAACTCCTCGCCTACCAGTACATGCCAACGGACGACCCGACAGTGATACGCACCGTCATCGACCAGAAGGAACGCCAGATCGACAAGCTCCGCAGAGAGGTGGACGGACTCAGGAAGATTCTTCAGGAAAAGAGCTGACTGAAACGGACCGCAGCAGGAAACCGGAACCGGTATATACCGGGACACCGGTTTACCGAGATACAGAAAAACCGGAATATTGAAAAACCAAAACCGGTAAAGACCGGCATCAAACGGGACAGGCCCCACACGTCTAAGTGTTGCGACAGCTACAGCCACAACGCTTAGACGCGTGAGGCACCCGCGGTCATAGCGCGAGGCAATGCCTGCAACCGACTGGATACCGCGATACCGGAACCGGTAGATACCGAAAAAACGAGATAACGAAATCGGCTTCAACCCTCGGAGTCCATCACGGCACGCCCCTTGCCGAAGAGATGGTCGAATAGCTTCTCCCCGGCCTCCTCTCGGTCGTACACGCCGCTCTCGTACATGTCCAGGATGAAATCGGCCCTGGCGAACCTCTCCTTCACATCATCGGGAAACATTGGCGCGTCGCCTGCGGCCACGCTCATGGTCACGTCATGGGAACGCACCTCGCTCACACCAGCCGCCTCGACGCCGGCCGAATCCAGCAGAGGCACCCACCGGTCGTCGTCACCCCGCGGATCCGGGCCGGCGATATGCGCCCACACGCTCCCGTCGTCCATGGTTCGGGCATCGCCCGACTCGGGCTCGCCGTGATGGTTGAAGTTCACCCCATCTGACCGCGCCCATGTAACCGGCCTGTTCGTCATCCATAGCTCTCATCCTTTTCCCCTAAAACGGCACCATCGTCGCCGACAACACCGATTATAGAAGCTACGGTGTTTCCCGCACCAAGAGCAGACTTGACCGAGAAGCAGAAAAAGGAACAATAATAGTTGAGGCACAAGAACAGGAAGAACCGCTAAACGAAGCCAAAGCGGGAAAGATCCTCGACACCATTTATGAAAAAGCCCTGAACGGCATCCCCATGGTGAGCCGCTCCGTAGATGAAATCGCCGACGACTACCTATCCCACCACGACACGCCGGAAGCCGCCGCGCGAAGCCTGGCTCGATGGCAGGTCGCCAAATGCGGCACGTCGGGGTTCCTCAGCGGGCTAGGCGGCATCATCACCCTCCCCGTCACCATACCGGCGAACATCGGCAGCGTCATGTATGTGCAGATGCGGATGATAGCGGCCATCGCGAAGATGGGTGGATACGATGTGAACTCGGACCAGGTGCAGACGATGGTGTACATGTGCCTCACCGGATCGACAATCGCCGATATCGTCAAAGAGACCGGCATCCAGATCGGCACGAAGTCCCTCACCGCGGCAATCAAGAAAATCCCCGGAGCCGCGTTCACGAAAATCAATCAGAAGATCGGCTTCCGTTTCCTCACCAAATTCGGCGAGAAAGGCGCGATCAACCTCGGCAAGCTGGTACCCATCGCCGGCGGCCTGATCGGCGGAGGCGTTGATGTCGCCTCGACCATCGTCATATCAAGAAACGCCATACGCATATTCATCGAGGACGAAACACTCGACATGTCCGAACCGACCGAAGAAGAAACTAGCGACACAGAGGATACAACGGTCAAAGCCACAGACTGAGCGGCTCGCCGTCATCCGCACTGCCACTATCACAGGCCAATGCCTGGCACGAACCGAATCCCTGACGAAGCCGGAAGTATGACGCATGCCAAAATACCGGAACCGGTAAATACCGAAACCAATACAGACTGGAACACCGGAACCAATGAACCAGTCCAGGCAATGCCGTCCAGGTGTTGCGACAACCATAGCGGCAACGCCTGGACGGGATTGATGGATACCGCGATACCGGAACCGGTGAATACCGAAAAAACGAGATAACGGAATCAGTTTCAGCCCTCGGAATCCATCACAGTACGCCCCTTGCCGAAGAGATGGTCGACAGTATTAGTGTTGTGCATGAAGTAGTTTTAGGATCAGACACATTACGGACAAGATAATGAATGGAATAAAAGAAACCTTCGGTTTAATTTCTGAAGCCATCAGCACTATGACGGAAAGCAGCAACGACTGGCCCTACACTTTGGTGGCAGCTCTTCTCCTTCTGACTGTTGTTGCTCATTGTGCCATCAAGATATCGACTTTGATTGGAGACAACGCATATTCAAGACAGCAGAAGCGTCTTTCAAGACTGTCATCTCTTCGCCAGGCAAAGGAGAATCATCCTGATGTGCTTCTTGAAGCTGAAATCGACGCAGAGACAGCAAAAGTGAACAGATACGATGCATGGTGCCGTTGGCGACAAGAGAAAACACAAAAACATCGGAATGAACTAATCGAGAAGAAAACGTCTCGAAGAAGAGCCAGCTTCTTTTTTACTCTTTTTTCTCTTCTGCTCCTTCTTATCCTATGGGCAATACCCTTCTTGCTCAAATTCTCGGGATTGCTTTCCCCTGAGAAAAGCAGCATTTTAAGCAATATTAAAAAGGAAGACTTACTAGGCGTGGGTTTCCTCCTCGCTTTTCTTATCCTGCCGATAATCTGGATTCCTGTATATATCGTTACTTACCGTTCATACCGGGCCGTCAAAGAAGCAAATAACCCAATATCGATATGGGGTTTTTCCTGGATGTCGACATCCATGTTGTTCTCGGCAACGATTGCAGTGTCAATTGAGACAGCCACGAAATATACTGCCAAACTCTTAGCCAGGGAGCTAATGCTGGTGGCAATCGCTGCCCTGTTTGTTCCTTTGAGCCTTGCCGTGGGATATGCCATCGATTACATAATCGATAGATGGAGATTCGCCAATCGTCCAGACTCGGAAGATCATTATCATGATTCGTTCTGTTCTCCCACACTTTGCCGCATGTTGGCTGGCTCTAATTTTGTATTCTGGCTATGTATTTCCATCTTATTTGAAGTGGTTTATTTCGAATCGGCTATAGATAATATCTGCGTATTAGTGCTTGTCATTATCCTAAGCCTTGTGGTTTTCTTCTCAATCGTAGTTTCTCTCATTTGTATTATTTCTTTTATCCGCGAGGATGAGTTTGCACTGCACGGCCATCATGTGATCTTCCATGATGGACAGAAAAGCAAGCTCAAAATAATAAACGAGCACAGAATAATAAGCTATGGTCTTTCGGCGAAAAGCGCGTACTATCAGCCTTCAAGTCGGAAGAAGGGACTCATCTTTGAAGGATGGAATACGCAAGAAGACGGTCATGGCGTAAGCATAAGAAACGCGGATGATTTTGACGCGATGGTCCCAAAAGACAAATGCGGGGAAATCAAACTATATGCCCAGTGGAAGGAACCATCTTCTCCTGGTCCGACCAGCGGTATCAGATCAGCGGCGAAATAGGATAAGGACCGCCGCCGACACCCGTAGGGGCCAAGGGTGAGCATCTCACATCGTATACGGAGACCCTCACCCCTGCGTATGGCCGACCGTGTATCCCCGACCATGAATGTTGCAACACTTAGACACCATGGAACATGCACGATCGGATAGAGACTACGGACCGGCTACCGGAACCGGTAAAAGCCGAAAGAACGAAATCGATTCTGCTTTCATTCTTTTACGCCCTATGCACGCCAAGCGCCATAACAATGTTTGCGATGAACTTGTCATACGTCAGTGCCGACGAAGGCTCATAGGCCACACCGTCCTCGGGATTCGCGAACACGAGCCAGACGGCCTGGTACAAGCTCTTTCGACGGAGTCGGTCACAGAGCAACAAAAAACGATCGAGGTACGACGCCCCTCGAAATCAGGGTCAATCGGAAAATGCGCTGACCGCACCCCACGTCCGACAATCCGACTGTCCGGACAATCGTGAACTATCATCACATAGCCCATGACCGGTGGAATACTGCTGGAACCAAGCAGATTCTCATCGAACGCCGTATGCGCGTCAAATGCCGAGCCGATTGATTCCTCCGCGCGGTTGTTGGCGTTGTTCCCGAAGGAACTGTTAATGCTCTTCAATTCGATAGCGCTTACGAGTTCGCCGTTGTCAAGCGCCAGCAAGTCCCAGTTCTTGGTGGGACGGAACCAGCCCGGTAATGTGCACATGCGTCCTTGGTCATAGACCTCATCAGGATGGAAACCCGCATTAATGAGATCGTCACGAATGATAGCTGCAATCGGATCCAGGTGCTTTCCAGACGTGATCCCCTGACGTGCTCCCTGATCGGAATGCCCTGCTGCAGCCTGTGCCTCGCGGGCACGTCGAGAATCAGGTTGACAACCCATTTTTTCGTATAGACAACACCGTGGTGCACAGATGCCATAATCCTCCTCCTGAAATCAGATACTCCTCAGTATCACCTATTAGAAACCGACAAGGAGTATCGGCCCGGCCCGTGAAACGCTGTCCTCAGACGGCCAAACACCGGAATCCCCAGCATCCCTTCCGCGGGCGGGTGGTTGTCCCTCAGCATGGTGGCGCGGGCGGAGCAGAAAAGTTCTCCGCGCGGCGTCGCATCTCGAATTCAGATATAGCTTCAATTCCGAACATCACGCCACTCCCTTTCTCCCTGATTCTCATTTCGTGGCCCCGGGCCTTCGGCCTAATGGCCCATATGGCGCCCAGAACCTTTGTGACTCGTCGTTTCAGAAAATAAATTCTACAGGCGCGAATCGAACGTGGGGGCGGCGGCCCGGCTCATGGCGCGACGTTCGGCCCTGGTGGGCCGTTCGAGCACCCATTCGGCGAACGCGCGGATGATGACGGAGGCGACGATCACGCCGATGGATCCCCAGAAGCACGGGACGAAGTCCGGCTTTGCATGGTCGGTCCAGAACCAGACGACCAGAGCGAGGAGCAGCGCCAGGCCGGCGGCCAGAGCGGCGAGCTTGTGGAACACGAGGGCGATCGTGCGGATGGGATGCGTGACCAGTCCCACCGCCAACGCGACGACGACGAGCAGGGCGACGAAGCCGGTGACGATGATGGCGATGCCCAGGTATATCGCGAGCATATAGAGTCCGAACATGATCGACCTTCCTTCTCTCTTTTCTATTTCGTTTCTTCAGGCAAGTAGGTGTAGGCGACGGCCGCACCCTCCGCCTCAAGCAGCGCGGCGGCCTCGCGAACGGCGGCGGCACGGCGCTTCACGGACTCCTCGGCCCGGACCCAGTCGGGCAGTCCCTCGGGCAGGCCGGAGACGCGGGAGAACGAGAGCACGGCCCTTTTCTCCCCCCTGTGCCGTTCCACGATAGCCGCGACGGCGCGCCTGTGTTCGGCAAGATAGTATTCGAGCATGGTTCTCATCCCCTCCGAGGGTTGGATCCGGTATTTCTCCGACTCGTATTTCTTGACCATGTCCACGGTAAGGTTCGCAAGCACGGCCACGTCGTGCTGGGTCATGCCGATGCGTTCGCGCGTCGCGCGCATCCACGCCTTCGCCTCGCTCCAATCCTCTTCCGCCATGACCCCTCCTAGATATAAGAAAGCCGGATCCGCCTGCGCGAACCGTGATTATACCTTTAGTATAATCGAGGTTTTCTACAGGGCGGACCCGGCGTTTCCCGGAGCACGGTCGAAGCTGTGCCCCGTTCCGTCACTCGGCCGATGCCGATGGATTATCGTCGGTCATGGTCTGCTGTGTCTCCGTCATTTCTTTTTCCTTTCCTTGTTGTTATTGCCGAAGTCGAAGGCGATGCCCTTGTCCTTGTCGATGAGGAGCGCGGCGTCGAACGTACTGCCCTTCCTTGAGGTGAAGCCCTTGAGGCTGACCTTCCGGCCGTCGAGCAGCCTGCGCATGGTCATGTCGGTGATGGTCTTGCCGGCGATGGTCGTCCAGGCGCGCCAGCCGCATCCCTCCGTGGTATTCCATGTGCCGTCGGGTTGTTTCTCTCGCCGGTTGGTGGAGCATTGGAACACCTTGCCCGTTTTGACGACGGGCTTGCCGCAGCGTGGGCAGTCTCCGAACGATTCCGCGTTCCGTGTTTTCGTCTGCACGTGGTCCTGACGGACGGCGGTCTGCGCGTCGGCCGGGATGCGGGCGGCGAGGTCGCGGAACTCCGTTTCGACCTGCGAGGCCGCGGCCTGGCTGTGTTCGACCTCCGAGAGGCGTCGTTCCATGCCTGCGGTCAGTGCCACGTCCTTGAGCTTCGGGGCGACCACGTCGATCAGGGATCGGCCCTGTTCGGTGGAGCGGAGCTGCTTGCCCTTGCGTTCCACGTATCCGGTGCGGATCAGCTTCTCGATCACGTCGGCGCGTGTGGCCGGCGTGCCGATGCCTCCGGAATGAGATTCGTCGTCATCCAGTGCGGCTTTGAGATCCTTGTCCTCCACCCAGCGGCTCGCGTGTTCCATCGCGGCGAGCAGAGTCGCCTCGGTGAACGGCTTCGGAGGCTTCGTCTTTCCCTCGGACAGAGTCGCCCCGCCATGTGGAACGGGGGCGATTGAGACTCCGGCGGCGAGGTTGGCGGGGATGATGTTGCCCGCGGTCTCGTCCTCCTCGCCCTGGTCCTCCTGCGGGGCGGCATGCTCGACGGCGCGCCAACCAAGAGCGACGGGCTGGTCGGAACGGCTGGTGAAACGGCATTCGCCTTCGGACAGGAGGCGGCCTTCGTCCGGATGCTTCTCGCACCAATGCGGGTCTATGTTCGCGACGACGTTCGTCACGTCGTGCACGTAGTCGTCGCCCACGGCCTCCCACATGCGGCGTGCCACGCGCGTCAGTACGAGGCGTTCGTCGTCGCCGAGTTCGTCGAGCGCCGCCTTGTCGGCCTGCATGGTGGGAAGGATGGCGGTGTGGCCGGCGACCTTCGCGTCGTTCACGGTCAGTTCGAGACGGGGCCGTTCAGGTTTCGCGGACGGTTCGATGAAGCCGGTGATGAGCCGGTCTTCTTCGGTCAGGCCGCGTAGCGTATCCAGGTCGTCGTGGGTGATGTACTGCGAGTCGGTGCGAGGATACGTGGTCAGGCGCTTCTCATAGAGCGATTGGAGCGCCGTGAGGGTGCGCGCGGCGGTCAGGCCGTGCAGTCTGCTCATGTCCTTCTGCAATCCGGTAAGGTCGTACAGGCGCGGCGGCACGTCGTGCTGCTGCTTGCGTTCGGCCTTGAAGATCGAGAAGGCGAAGTCGTCCGAGTTGACGATCCGCAGCAGCGTCTCGGCGTCCTCCCGCTTGTCCAGGCGTTCGCCGGCCAGTTTCCATCCGCCCATCGGTGCGACGACTTTCCAGTACGGTTGGGCCACGTGGCCGGCAATGTCCCGGTCACGGTCCACGATCATGGCGAGCGTGGGCGTCTGCACGCGGCCGACGGTGAACCTCGCGTTGTAGACGAGGCTGTATGCGCGTGAGGCGTTCATGCCGATGAGCCAGTCGGCCTTCGCGCGGATCCTCGCCGCGTCGGCAAGTCCCTGGTATTCCATCTCGTCCCTCATGGATTCGAAGGCGGCGCGTATCGCGTCCTCCTCCAGGCTCGCGACCCACAGGCGTCGCATCGGCTTGGAGACCCCGGCATGCGCGACGATCCTGCGGAAGATGGCCTCGCCCTCGCGGTCGGGGTCGCACGCGTTGACCAATGAGTCGGTGTCGTCGCGGCGCATCAGTCCCGCGACGATCTTGTACTGCCGGTCCGCGCCCTTCTCCCGGCCGACCTTCCATTGCCAGTCGGGCGTCGGGTCGATGGGCAGCGTGTCCAGGCTCCACCTGCCCCAGTCGTGGCCCTGGTATTCGTCGGGCGCGGCCAGGTCGACGAGGTGGCCCTGCGCCCAGGTGACCAGGTCGTCGCCGACCTCGATATAGCCGTCATGCCTTTCCGCATGCCCGCCGAGCGCCTGGGCGATGGCCTGGCCGACCGAATGCTTCTCGGCGATGATCAATCGCATTACGCATCACATCCGATCATCAGTAGTTGCCGGACGCCCACGTGGGTCGTCCGGCATCCGACGTGTCCGGTCCGGCGGCGTCCTGCGGGGCGGTCTCGTCGTCCGTCGTCTGGATGTCGGATCCGGTCGTCTCCGGATCCGATTCGGCGACGGTCTCCGGTTCGGCGGGCGGGGTCTTTCTTCCGCCCGGCGCGGCGACGAGCTCGCCCTTCGCGTCGAACGCGATGTTCTTCTCCGTTCCGGTCATCGCCAGCTTGTCCGCGATCATCGTCCGGCTCATGCCGGGGAACGCCTCCTCGAATTGCCTCGCCGCGTCGCGCAGCGCCTGCGCGCTTTTGCGGAAATTGTCGAGGCGGTTGTCGAACTTCTTCGCCGCCGTCTCCTTGCGTTTGAACGACTCGCGTTCGTCGCGCAGGAAGTCGTCCACGTAATCGGATGCCATGTCCGTGTTCCTTTCCAGTCTTTTTCATCCCGGTTTTAATCCGGCTGGAACCATGTTCACGCGATCGGACGTGCGCCGGTTTGGACAGTCGGGCTCCGCCAGGATCACACGCTTGTGATCCTGGCTTCGCCGGAAACGGAGCGCGGCCCTGGGCCGCGCGCTATCTTCGCCGATCCTTCCGGGATTTCCAGGCGTCGACGCCTGGAAGGGAACGGTCGGCCATGGTTCATCATCACAGCCCCGCGCCCGCGTCTTCGGAACTGCGTGTTCCATGCTCCGCTCCGGGAGGGCTTCGCCCGATTATCCCGAAGCGGGCACGGCCCACGCGTCCTCCACCGCGCGGCGGGACCGCGAAGCTGCCCCATGTCCGGCGAAAGGAAAACAGGAACGCCGGCGGGACACTAAGGAGTGGAACCATGCAGATGGAACCGATGGAATTGCAGCACGCCGTCTTCGAGACCGACGGGGGACGAATCGACGCGATGTGGAGCGACGTACGGCTCCACGCGAGCGACATTCCCGACGGATGGCACTGCTACGCCGTCAGGGGCGGCGACGGTGGATGGCCGCCATGCAGCATCGAGAAAACAGTATGGGTCAACCACGCGGGCGACATCATCACGCCCGACGACCTCGACCCGCTGCTCGAAAGGAACGGGTGGATGCTCGTCATCAGGGACTGGTGGTTCACCGACGAACCGTTCGGGCGCGCGGAATGAAAGGAGACATGGACATGAAGGAGAAGAACAGGGCCGAGGAATGGTTCCGGGCCAAACACGACGAGCTCGCCGAAACGGCGCGGGCCAACCTCGCCGCACACGACTTGGAACCCGGACAGGAGGCCTACCATCTGGACAGCCTCCACTATGCGACCGCCGAACAGATGGAGGCCATATGCCCGACGGGCATCGACTTCGACCGGTACGCGACTCTGGCGAACGGCAGCGTCGGATACGACGAGGCCGACGCGCATTGGGCCGACGCGGCATGGTGGGACGAACAGGCGCGAACCATGTGGGACGAGGTCGACGACATCCCTGACGACGGCCTCTACTGGCCAAGCGTCGAAGACTAAAACGTCATCGCCGTTCCCGGCCAAGTGACGCCCCGGGACCGATGCCGCCCGCATGACGCGGGCGGCGCCTCCGGCGGCCAGAGGACGACTACCGTCCTCTGGACTCCACGCGCCGGGAACCGTTCCCGGACCCGACAGGGCGTCGCCGTGGCACGGAGGCCACGTCTCGCCGACGGGAAACGGAGCACGGCACCAATGCCGCGCGCATCCCGAGGATTTTCTTTTGACCGGCCGGCTGACGCCTTGATCATAGCGGCACGCGGAACCCGTCAACGCCCGCGCAGCGAAACCCGTGGTTTCGACGCGTTCTCATGACGGAACCCGCTACCACCGCTAGCGCTTTCGCTTGACCATCCGGTCAAAAGAAAAATATCCTAGAATGGAAGACAACGAAAACAAGGAGGCGGACATGCCGGTCATCAGCATGTTCTTCGGAATCATCATCACCATGAACGCGGACGACCATGTTCCGCCGCACATCCACGCCAGATACCAAGGCCACGAAGCGTCCTTCACCTTCGATGGCAACCTGCTCAAGGGAGACCTCCCGCGCAAGCAGCGCAAACTGGTCGAGGCATGGGTGCTGCTGCATGCCGAAGAGCTGGAAGCCGACTGGGAGCTGGCCTTCAACCTCGAGCACCCATTCAGAATCGACCCGCTACGCTGACAAGGAGGCAACGGACATGACCATCGACTATTCAATCAAAGTGACCCAATGCGAGCCCATGCCCGGCTACAAGCTCAAGGTCACCTGCTCCGACGGCGCGACCGGAATCTTCGACATGTCCCGATACATCGACCGCGGCATGTTCAAACCGCTCAAGGACCCGCAGACGTTCGACCGCGTGCGCCTCGCGTTCGGCGTGCCCTCATGGCCCGGCGACATCGACATCGCCGCGGAACGCGTCCGCTCCGACATGCAAATCATCTAGAAGCCCACGCGCATCCGCCCCGACCGTCATCAAGACGGCCGGGGCCTTTTCATGCCCGTATGCATGACGGACATGACGCGCCACCAACGACCCACCGGCCCCGCGATTTTTTCGCGGGGCCTTCTCGTTTCCCTGCTCCAAGTGTCCAAACCCATCGCCGTTTCCACGACGGACGATTGGCGTAAGACACCGGCCGTCCCCTCAAGGCCATGGGCGAAAGGAGCAAGGAGTGAACGCGATCATCCTTCACGGCATTGCGCAATCATGCCGTGCGAAATCACTCCCAATCAATGAAATTGATATGGGAGTAGCAAGCGACGTGATTGTAGCTACAATCACTCGATTCGCGGTGCGAATCGGCTTGCCGGGAAGACCCGTACCCCATAGTCGGCAGAGCCTCCAGACCGC
>JAIHTM010000388.1 GCA_022713905.1 Collinsella sp. | reverse complement strand
GGCGGGGCATGCCCCGCCTCTTACACCACATCTCTGCGCGCTACCCTTGCAAACCACTGAAGCGGCCAACCTAGCTGGATAGGAGCCTGCTGATGCGAATTTTAATGTACACACCCTAGATTTTGTACATTATCTTCTTGGTCGTAAATGCTATCGGCAAGGCAACAGTACTCATATTTGGCATTTTTTGTCCACTGCCACATAACTAACGCCCTATAGCGGGCAAAAAACAGGCCGCAGTCCATCGCTGCGGCCTGTTTGGAGTCCAAAAGAGGCGCTAAGCGCTGTAACCCATCGCCTGCAGAACAAACATGACAACCGTGAGCACCGTAATCACACCGATAGTCGCCCAAGTGAGCACATTCCACACGCGGCCGTTGCGGTTAGTGCCCATAATGTGACGGTCAGCGGCAATAACCACCTGGAACACCAGAACCACGGGCAGCAGCACGCCATTGATGACCTGCGAGGTCATCATAATCTGGAACAGATCGACGCCGGGCATAAGCACCAGCACGGCAGAGATACCGATGATGGCCGTAATGATGCCGCGATAGACCGGGGCCTCGTCCCAGCTGCGGTCGGCACCGCGCTCCCAGCCAAATGCCTCGCAGATAGCGCTCGACGTAACGCCCGGCAGCACGCAGGCGGCCAAGAAGCTCGCCGCGACCAGGCCCGAGGCAAACAGTACCGTGGACCACTGACCCGCAATAGGCTCCAGCGCGCGGGCAGCATCGGCGGCATCGCTAATCTGAATACCCGCCGGGAACAACACCGTACCGGTCGTGATGATAATAAAGCCGGCAATGACATCGGCAGCAAGCGAGCCGCTCACGGTATCGATGCGCTGCAGCACGATATCGTCCTCGCCCGCGTTCTTATCGACCACGTTGTTCTGCGCCAAGAAAATCATCCACGGCGCGATGGTGGTACCGATCGTTGCGACCACGAGCGACACGTAGCTGGGGTCATTTTGAATGTTGGGCACGACCAGGTCGACCGCGACCTCACCCCAGTTGGGGCCAGCCATAAACGCGGCGATGATGTAGGTCACGAACACGCAGCTCACCAGCAGCAGAATCTTCTCGATGCGCTGGAAACTCCCCGACATGGTAAGCATCCACACCAGCAGCGCCACCAACGGTACCGAGATGCTCGCCGGCACGCCAAAGAGGGCAAGGCCGCTCGCAATACCCGCAAACTCCGAAATGGTCACAGCCGTGTTGGCGATCAACAGCGCCGCCATAGCAAGTACACTCTTGCGCACGCCAAAGCGCTCGCGAATGAGCGATGCCAGGCCCTTGCCCGTCACGCAACCGCAACGCGCCGCGGTCTCCTGCGTCACGATGAGCAGCACAGTCATGACGGGAAGCATCCAGAGCATCTTGTAGCCATAGCTGGCGCCCGCGCTGGAATACGTTGCAATGCCGCCGGCGTCATTGCCCGAAAGCGCCGCCAACAGACCGGGACCCATAGCGCCAAAGATGGCCGCGATGGTCAGCTTTTGCTTGGTGCCCGACT
>JAIHTM010000052.1 GCA_022713905.1 Collinsella sp. | reverse complement strand
CCTTAAAGTCGATGGAGTTCTGTGCGGATCCGGTCTTGGCGTCGGCGGCAATGGTCCAGGTGTTCATGGCGTCGATCTTCATGTTGGTGACATGGATGCCGTAGGCCGAAAGGTTGTCGATGGTGGTTGCATCTTCTGAGGGGCCCTGAAGCGTGCCGTCGGCCTTGGCGACGAACGGAATAACCGTCGGAACTTTGAAATTAACGTTGTCGATCTCGGTTCTGACCATTACCTTCGTGGTTCCAACGCGCCCGGCTGCCATGGCTGGCGTCGGCGCCGCGCCCATTGCGAGTGCGAGCGCCAGTCCTGCGCCCACGACGAGCGCTCTGGCTCCGTTCATGTTCCTGGTGATGTCCATGGTCGTTCCTTTCTATTCGCCGCGGGCCGTCCCCGCGATGATTGGACGAGTGTTGGTGACTGCGCGCAATGACGCAGCGGGCGTTAGGGGCTAGTTCTCGGCCTGTTCCACCCGGACCTTGACGCGCGTCGGATTGCCGTGGTTGTCATGGGTCTTGGTGTCGAGTGCCTGGATTTCGATATACGCTTCGCCTTCCTCGATGTCGCCGGCGGGACACGTCTCAACCGTCTTGCCGGTTTCGACGATGCCGGACTCATAAATGGTCTCGTCGTTTTGGATGACGCGGAATCGCTGGGGAAACTTGTTGTCCTGGACGTTTTGCACGTTGACGCGCAACTTGCCGCCCTCCTGCAACTGGGCGACCGGCGCGACCGAGATCGTCATCATGTTGTCGCGGACGATGGCGTCGAGCTCATCTTGGATCTCTTGGCGCGATTTGCCCTCGGCCGTCGTGACCGAGGCACCCGCTTCGGGTACGGGCTGCGACTGCCAGGCGTACAAGCCTACGGCGACGAGGGCGCAGGCGATAGCCAAGCAGACAGCGATGGGTTTCTTGCGATACCCCGGACTCGCGAATCGGGGCAACTTCTTCGCACTCATGCGGCGTCCTTGGTGGTGTAGACGCGTGCGAACGTGGACGGGTCCGCTCCAAAGAGCATGTGAAGCATCAGGCGGCGCGAGTAGATGAGTTCATCGAAGTCGGGAGGGAGCTCGATGTCGTGGATGCGTGCGATGTGGTGAGCGAGCGCCGAGAACGACTCGGGGTCGCAGATCACATCGGTGGTGACGTGGTAGACCGCCGTATCGGGGAATGCCTCTTCGTCGAAAGGCAGGAGATAGGGATCGTCGTCGACTTCGATGGCGACGCCGTACTGGGGCCAGTAATATGCCATGGGAACCTCCCTGCTTCTGGGGCCAAAACTTCTCTCGGTTTGGCTGTCGATGCCGACCGTATCAGCCACTACTTGACCAAAAGCTGACCAAATGCTTGACGGATTTGCATCACCGCAGGTAATAGGTGGTAAAAAATACTTCAACATTTTTTGAGTGCCAATTTCGCGATCGTTGGCGGCAAAGCGATATGTGTCAAAAACATCGCCTGCCGAGATCTAGCGGCCGCTCGCCGAATTGCGCGAACGTAAAAATCCTCAATTATGGAGACGGTCTCGAACACGTCAACGAAACGATGCGGTAACATCTCCCTGCAAACACTGTAGTTAGCTAAAGTGGAGTTCTGCATGTCTGCAACCATCAAACCCTTCACCGATGAGTTCGAGGAATACGGTCGCGACGAGTCTCGCTCGTCGGGCGAGGCCTCGAGCATTTCGTTTCCAACATCGGAAGGCGAGGCTTGCGCCATCCTGCGGCAGCTCCATGCCGAGCGTGTCTCGGTAACGGTTCAGGGCGCCCGGACCGGTCTTGCCGCCGGCGCCGTGCCCCATGGCGGCCACATCCTCAATACCTCCCGTATGAATCGCTACCTTGGCCTTCGCCGCGATGACGAGGGCCACTTTCTCTTGCGTGTTGAGCCCGGCGTCGTGCTGTCCGAGCTGCGCAAGCAGCTGGGCAAGAAGATGCTCCCGACCACAGGCTGGGACCAGGCTTCGCTTAAGGCTTACGAGGAATTTCAAGAAGCCCCCGAGCAGTTCTTTCCCACCGATCCCACCGAGGCATCTGCCTGCTTGGGCGGTATGGCGGCATGCAACGCCTCTGGCGCCCGTAGCTACGCTTACGGTCCCATGCGCCCCCACATCACGGGTCTTCACGTCGCGCTGACCGATGGCGACCTGGTCGAGCTTCAGCGCGGCGAGGTTTTTGCCCAGGGTCGCCACCTGTCACTTGCGACAGCGGAAGGCCGTGCGCTCGAGCTCGATCTTCCCGGCTATATCATGCCCGAGACCAAAAACGCTTCGGGCTATTTCGTCGCGGACGACATGGATGCCATCGACCTCTTTATCGGCGCCTGCGGCACGCTCGGCGTCATCACGGAGCTCGAGATTGCCCTGCAGGCGGCGCCTGCGGTCGTTTGGGGCGTCAGTTGCTTCTTCGATAGCGAAGACAAGGCCGTGTCCTTCACCGATTCCGTGCGCCCCGTCCTGTTCCATGCGGCTGCCATCGAGTATTTTGATGCTGGGGCTTTGGATATCCTACGCCGCCAGCGCGAGCAGTCGACGGCGTTTGCCTCGCTGCCGGCGCTCGACAAAGAGGCCAAGGTCTGCGTCTACGTGGAGCTCGACTGCGACGACGAGGCCCAAGCGACCGAGGAGCTGTATCACTTGGGTTGGGTGCTGGAGCTTGCAGGTGGCCGCGACGACGCGACCTGGGTCGCGCGTACCGAGGTCGATCGCGAATGCCAGCGATTCTTCCGCCATGCGGTGCCCGAGAGCGTCAATATGCTTATCGACGAGCGCCGCCGCACCGACCCCACTATCACCAAGCTGGGCTCGGACATGTCGGTGCCCAACGCACGCTTGGCCGATGTCGTGGCCCTCTATCGCCGCACGCTGGCCGAAAGCGGGCTTGAGTCTGCTGCCTGGGGACACATCGGGAACAACCATCTGCATGTGAACATCCTGCCGCGCGACGCGCAAGACTACCGTCGTGGTGGAGAACTCTTTGCCCAGTGGGCTTCCGAGGTCACGGCCATGGGCGGTGCCGTTTCTGCCGAGCACGGCGTCGGCAAGATCAAGGCGGGCTTCTTGGAGACGATGTACGGCCACGAGGCCATGGTCGAGTCGGCGCGTCTCAAACTCCAGCTCGACCCTGCCGGCCAGCTGGGTCGCGGCAACCTGTTTACGGAGAAGCTCTTGGATGAACTCGTCCAGAAAGGGGGCGCGTGAAGATGAGTGATTTCCATATGGTGGTGTGCGTCAAGGCGGTGCCGGGTAGCACCGAGGTCAAGATGGACCCCAAGACCAATACCATTGTGCGCGACGGCAAGCAGGCGGTCATCAATCCCTTTGATGCGAGCGCCCTGGAGTGCGCGCTGGCGCTCAAGGACGACTTTATCGGCTTTGGCATGGATGTGCGCGTGACGGTGGTGTCGATGGGTATTCCCGCGACCGAAGCGCTGCTGCGCGACTGCATCGCCCGTGGCGCCGACGACGCGCTGCTGCTAACCGATCGCGCCTTTGCAGGTGCCGATACCCTAGCCACCACCTATGCCCTCAAATGCGGCATCGAGGCACTCGATGAGGTCTTTGACCTGCTCATCTGCGGCAAGATGGCAGTGGACGGCGATACGGCCCAGATCGGCCCCGAGCTGGCCGGCGCCTTTGGGGTCCCCTGCGTGACCGACGTGAGCTGTGTGCAGAGCGCGGGATTTACGACGTGTGGCTCGCTGGCGCTCGTCCACGGCTGCGATGCCGGCGAGGAGACGGTGTACCTGGAGATGCCGTGTGCGATGACGACCGCCAAGGAGATTGGCCAGCTGCGCATGCCGAGTATTGCCGGTATTCGCGCGGCCGAGGATGCAGACGTGCGTGTGGCCAGCGCTGCCGACGTAAACGCCGATCCCTCGCGTTGCGGCCTTGCCGGATCACCGACGCAGGTCGTGCGCTCGTTTGTGCCCGACCGTGACCAAACGTGCGAGGCCGTTGAGGGAACGGCGTCCGAGCAGGCGGTAAAACTTGCCAAGATTATTGAGGGGATGGCATAGATGAGCGGGCTGATTATCGATAGCGAAGCCTGTATCGGCTGCGGTCGCTGCGTTCGCGCCTGCGCCTCGGGCGGCATTGTGGTGGAGGGCGAGCGGCCCAACCGCTGCGCCCGCGTAACCGACGGCTGCATTCTGTGCGGCGGGTGCGTCGACGCCTGTCCCGTCAACGCTATCTCGATCGAGCGTGACGAGGCCACTGGCGTGGCGGACCTTGGCGCCTATCGAGACATTTGGGTATTCGTGCAGACCGATGAGCACGATACGGTGGCTTCTGTGGCCTATGAGCTTATGGGCAAGGGGCGCGAGCTTGCCGATGCCCGCGGCTGCCGCTTGGTGGCGCTGGTCGGCATGGGTCCCGAGAGCTCACTTGGGGAGCTGGAGCATCTGGTCTGTGCCGGTGCAGACGAAGTTATGGTCTGTCGCGACGAGCGCCTGCGCCAAAACGACGCGGAGGTCTACGCCCGCCTGATCTGCGATTTGGTGGCCGAGCGCAAGCCCGAGGCCATTCTGTACGGCGCGACCGCTTTTGGGCGCGAGTTGGCTCCCGGCGTTGCCGTGCGCTTGCAGACGGGCCTTACGGCCGACTGCACCGTGCTTTCGATGGATACGGAGACGGGGCTGCTGCAACAGACGCGTCCGGCGTTTGGCGGCAACCTGATGGCCACCATCGTCTGCCCCAATCATCGTCCCCAGATGGCAACGGTTCGTCCCGGCATCTTTAAGGCGCCCGACTTTGACTACGGCCGCTCCGGCACGATCACTCAGATATCACTTGCGGATGATGCTAAGGCTCGTGTCGAGATCTCGATTCCCGTCGAGGAGTGGGGGCAGCAGGCCTCGATCGCCGATGCCGAGCGTCTGGTCGTGGTGGGCCGCGGCATTGGCTCCAAGAAAAACCTACCGCTGATGCGAAAGCTCGCCGAGGCTCTGGGGGCCGAGCTTGGCTGCACGCGACCTGTCGTGGAGGCCGGCTGGTTGGAGTATCGCCATCAGATTGGCCAGACCGGCGTATCGGTTTCGCCCAAGCTTCTCGTGAGTATCGGTGTTTCGGGCGCCATCCAGCATCTTGCCGGCATCGGTGGGGCGGACTGCATTATCGCCATCAACGAGGACCCGGATGCCCCCATTTTCGGTGCTGCCCAGTACAAGGTTGTTGGGGACGCCGTCGAGGTCGTCGAGGAGCTGCTAGCCCAGCTTGAGCGCTAGGCGCGCGCCAGCCAGTCGCGCATCTCGTCCTTTAGGCGGCTCCAGGTTGCCTGCGTGGCGGGGTCGGTAAAGGGCCGCGTAATGCCAAAGGGTGCGTCGAGCAGGCGGTGGATATCGCCCTGTTCGCGCGCCAGCGCGCGGCTTGCTGGATAGACGAGCTCAAACATAAAGCAGATGAGTCCCACCAGGTAGTCTGCGGGCTCGTTGCGTTCATCGCGTGCGACGCAGCGGTGCTCGTCAAAGGCGGCAAGTGCCGGCGACGAGAAACGGCTGCCGAGAAACGTCTTCTCGTCCACCTTGAGGATGGTGTCGACGGTGCTGTCGGCGATGGCGCGCATAATGTCGATCTTGTCGCCGTCGCGCACGATATCGCAGAAGCTTCGCGTGCGCACGTCGAGCTGCGCGGGTAGACGGAAATCGCTGTGATAGGCAATGCTCGCTCGGATGAGCTCATCTTCTGCCGGGTCATCGATAAAGTCGCGGATGCTCGTTACGGCGGGTGCATCGGCGGGATTCTCGCCAAAGAGGACCTCGATGCCCAGCGCCGCATGGCTCATGCTCTCGGCGTCCTTAAAGGTGTCCCAGCGTCGTAGCTGCTCAAAGCGGCCCATATCGTGTAGCAGGCCGCAAAGCCATGCCAGGTCAATATCTTCTGACGACCAGCCCTGCTCGCGCGCTACGGCATCGCATGCCTCGGCCACGTGGTATGTATGCTCGATTTTGAGCGCGATGCGTGGGTTGGTGGCGTCGTAGGCATCGGTGTAGCTTTTGAAGGCCGTGCGCGCCCGGTCTCGATCGATAGCTGTCATAATGACTTCCTAAAAAGTTGTGTCTTTCGATCCGGTGGCAATTGTAGGTGAACTCGGTTGCTGTCGGATGATGATTCTGCCGTGTCGCTACATGCGGTTCGGAGACCTTGTCAGGATGAGAAGCGTATGGTGCTCAAAATCGTTAGAACCGTCTGGCCAGTGATGCTTACCTATGTTGCAATAGGCGCGCCGTGCGGAATGATCATGGGGCAGACGGGAATGGAACCCTGGATGGTCTTTGCCCTGAGCAGCACGTTTGTGACGGGCAGCGGCCAGTTTATGATCTGCAACCTTTGGCTGGCGGGCGTACCGGCACCTTCGATTATCGCGAGCGTTGCCGCCATCTCCTCGCGCTTTGCGCTTTACTCGGCATCGCTTGCGCCCCATCTGGCGGGCGCCTCGAAGCGTCAGACGCTGGCTGTTGCCGCGACGCTCACCGAGGAGGCATACGGCATCTCGCTTGCCAAGCTGGTTGAGGGGGAGGATTGGGGCCCGCGCGAATCCTTCGTGCTCAACGTGATCCTCATCGTGACATGGGGCGCTTCGTGCACGATGGGTGCCATCGTCGGTGCCGTTGTCGATGTTCCCACCGCTATTGCTAGTTTCGTCTGCACGTCGCTCTTTATCTGTCTACTCTTTTCGCAGCGGCTGTCGCGCGGCAACGTTGTCGCGGCGGTTTCGGGCGCGGTGTCCGTCGCCGTATGCAAGTTCTTGGGCCTCGTGAATATTGCCGTGCCGGCAAGCGTCGTGGTCGGCATTACCATTGCGCTGGCGTGCGATGCTGTATTTGACGGAAGAGGTGCCCGCGATGCCCGTTAACGAGTTCTTGGTTCTGTGGCTGTCGTCGTGGGCTGCTATCGCGTTCTCTCGCATCGCGCCGGCGTTCGCCTTGCGCGGGCGGACCCTGTCGCCCCGCATTACCGAGGCCCTGGGCTATATCCCGCCCGCTGCCTTTGCCGCGCTGGTCGCCAACGACTTGGTGAGTCCCGACGCGTTCGACGCGGGGCTCTGGCCTGCCTTGGTTCCCTGGATTGCGGCCGCCGGCGTCGTGGTCGTGGCGGTCAAGACAAAATCGATGCTGTGGTGCTGCGTCTCGGGCATCGTACTCTATATCGTCTTGAGCCTTATATAGGGGTGGCGTCGCGGGCGCCGAATCTCGTTCCATCCCAACTTGTCGAATTTTTCACCGAGCTGGTCTATTTCTTCTGGTACCATGGTCAAACTTTACTGTAGCAAAGCGTGACGTGGGCTTTTGTACCCCGTCAGCGGAAATGGGGGTTTCATGGCACAGGAAGCGACCGCCAACGAGCAAAAGAAATTCAAGGTCCCGCGCATCCCAGGCGACATCATGATCTATCCGATGATCGTCGGTCTTTTGCTCAACACCTTCTGCCCGCAGGTTTTTGAGATCGGCGGCTTCTTTACGGCTGCCTGCCGCGGTGGCTCCAATACCATCGTCGCCGCGATCCTGCTGTTTGTGGGCGCCGGCATCAGCTTTAAGTCCACGCCGGGTGCCATCAAGACCGGTATCGTCGTGCTGATCCCCAAGCTGGTCGTCGCAGCGGCTCTCGGCCTGGGCATAGCATATTTCTTTAACGACAACTTCCTGGGTCTGAGCTCCGTGTCTATCATCGGCGGCATCACGTTTTGCAACATGGCGCTCTATACGGGCATCATGGGCGAGTTCGGTGATGAGTCCGAGCAGGGCGCCGTCGGTATCCTGTTCTTTACGGCTGGCCCCGCCGTCACGATGATCATCCTCGGTGTTTCCGGCCTCGCCAACATTCCCATTGGCACCATTATCGGCTCCATCTTGCCACTCGTTATTGGCATGGTTCTGGGCAACCTGTTCCCGTTTATCAAGAACCTGCTGGTTCCCGGTGCCAATCCCGCGATTGCCGTCATCGGATTTCAGCTCGGTGCGTCCATGAGCCTGTCGAGCTTTATCACCGGCGGTATTTCCGGCATCTTGCTGGGCCTTGTCACGCTGTTTGTCGTCGGTCCCATCACCTTTGCGTTCGAGCGTCTGTGCGGCGGCAATGGCAAGGCCGCTGTGGCTTGCTCCACCATTGCCGGCACGGCTATGACCACACCGGTTGCCCTCGCCGAGGTCGCACCGCGCTACGCCGAGCTTGCGCCCACCGCGTACGCTCAGATCGCCACCGCCGTTATCATCACGGCGATCATGGCTCCGATTCTGACTGGCTGGGTCGACAAGAAGTTCTGCCAAGGCAAGGAGGATCTGTCGCCTGTCGGTGTCGAGGCCATCGAGGAGGCTGTCGCGACCGATATCGACGGCGAGTAATCGTCTCTTCGAGTCAATGAAATGGCGCGTGCAATTCACGCTATCTGAGCGTCCGAACGGCATCTGTTATTCAGTGTCATTCGGACGCTCTGCTATTATTCCCTTTACCCCTGGGAGTAAGGGGTATTTGCTGTCCGAGTGTGTCTCGGGCGATTTTGGCTACTTGGATATAGAGGGGATGGAGCCTGGTGGTTAAGGCACTCAAGATCGAGATATTTATGCTGTGCATGATTATTCTTATCGGGCTTGCCGCGCGAAGTCGCCGCTCCTTGTTCTCGAGCACCCAGCAGCTATTGTTTAGCATGCTCGGCTACACCTCTGCCGCCTACATTTTCTTCGATATGATTTGGACGCTCTCGGACGGCGTGAGCACTCCTGTGGGCATTACAGCCAACTGGATTTCCAACGCGGTCTCGTTTTCGCTGTTCGCCATCGCGTGCCTCATTTGGTTCTTCTATTCCGAGACGATGCAGGGCTCGCGATTCCTGGCCACGCGCTACAGGATGGCACTCGTGGCATTGCCTACGGCGGTAGTGGTCGCCCTGGCATTTACCAGCTACTGGACACACACTCTTTTCTATATCGATGCGCAAGGCGTATATCGTCGCGGTGCAGCTTATATGATTCAGCCTATCGTTAGCTACTGCTACGTCATATATACGTCCTTGCATGCCTTTGTTCAGGCTCGAAAAGTCGAAAGCCTGCAAAAGAAGGCCATTTATCGCACCCTCGCCTTTTTCGCGGTCCCCGCTCTGGTGGGCGGTACCTTTCAGGTCGTATTTTCGGTGCCCGGCCTTTGCGTCGGCATAATGATCAGTATTTTGCTGCTCTATATCGTCTACCAGGAGCAGCTGATCTCGACTGACCCATTGACTGGACTCAACAACCGTAACCGTTTTGAGACCTATATGCTGTCGCTGTTCTCGGGTGCTGACCAGGCCGATGATGTGTATCTGCTGATGATGGATGCTGACGGCTTTAAGCAGATTAACGACCACTATGGACATGTCGAGGGCGACCATGCCCTTCAGGTTGTTTCGAAGGCGCTCAAGGACGTCTGTTCGATGTCCGGCGGCTTTATCGCGCGCTATGGCGGCGATGAGTTCGTGGTGCTCCAAAAGGCAGTGGCGGAACAGGATATCATGCATCTGTGCGCGACAATCAACGATGAGCTTGCGCGCGCCGACGTGCCGTATCTGTTGCGGATGTCCATCGGCTACGCACGGGTTGGTGATGGCGTCGATACCTGGCAAGACTTGCTTCGCGCTGCCGATGCGGAGCTCTACCGTGTCAAGGCCGAGAAAAAGAAAGCTGGCATCCAGATACGCTAGATAAAGGGGTGCAAGCTTGCGTGCATGGCGGCCCTCGGCTCTCCGATGTACTCCATTAAGCTAAAGTGTGCGAACATCCTCCCTAAAAAGGTGAGCTCGCTAGGCCTTTTTGGGCCTGTTGACGATGATGATGCCGCCGCAGACCAACAGCAGGGCAACAAGTACGGTAACAGGGCTCGTGCCAGCGCCCTCGCCGAGCAGCAGAGCGCTCAACAGTACGCCAAAGACTGGATTCATAAAGCCAAAGACCGACACACGGCTGACGGGGTTGACGGCAAGCAGACGCGACCATAGCGAGTACGCGACGGCGGAAATGAGTGCCATATAGATAATGAGTGCGATGGCGGGGATGATCGCGGTGGGGGAGAGCGCGCCGCCCATCAAAAACCCGATGGCGGTAAGGACCAAACCTCCGACTAAAAACTGCCAGCCGGCGAGCAAGACGCCGTCATGCTTGCGCGAGAAGATGCCGATCAGGCAGGTCGAAAGAGCACCCGCGACAGTGGAGGCTAGGATAAAGCCCTCGCCATCGAGCCTGAAGCCAAAGGTGCCATCTGCGCCCGAGAGGTTGACGAGCGCGACGCCGGCAAAGCCCAGCGCACAGCCAAGCACCTTGGCCGTATTGAGCTTCTCGGTGTGAAATGCCAGGGCGGCAAAGAGGATTGCGAGGAAGTTGGCGCTGGCCTCGATGATGGAACTCGACATGGCGCTGGCGCGCGAGAGTCCCAGGTAGAAAAAGAAGTACTGCCCGATGGTCTGGAAGAGCGACAAGATGCAGATGGGCTTGATATCGCGCACTTGCGGAACGAGCGGACGGCGCTGGGCCACGCTCATGCCAACAATGACCAGCATGCCGGCAAGGGTGAAGCGCAGACCCGCGAAGAGCAGCTGCGAGGCGCTGTCGTGTGCGGGAATGCCAAAGAGGCCGTAGCCGATCTTGATGCAGGGAAAAGCCGATCCCCAGAGCGCGCAGCAGACGAGGCAGCCCAGGATGAGTCCGGGCAGGGTGGCGAGATACGGCTTGCGGCTTTCCATGATGTCCTTCCTGTATGCGCGAAGCAAAAAAGAACCCGCCACCGGATGTGTCGGTGGCGGGTGTTGTTACCCGAGGGGATTGTACCCGATGGGAAAGGTTTAAGCGAAGTAGGCCACGCCGCTCTCAAAGATCGGCATGAACTTATCGCCGGGGACATGCTCGGGCACGTTGCGGTACAGGTTGTCGCCGCGACGCTCGGCATGGCCCATCTTGCCCAGGACGCGGCCGTCGGGGCTCGTGATGCCCTCGATGGCGAGTGCGGAGCCGTTGGGGTTGACGGAGAGGTCCATGCTGGGCTTGCCGTTCTCGCCCACGTACTGCGTGGCGACCTGGCCGTTGGCGATCAGCTGGGCGAGCACTTCGTCATTGGCGACAAAGCGGCCCTCGCCGTGGCTGATGGCGACGGTGTAGGGGTCGTCCAGGCTGCACTGCGACAGCCACGGGGACAAGTTGGACGAGATGCGGGTGCGCACCAGACGGCTCTGGTGGCGGCCGATGGTGTTGAACGTCAGCGTGGGCGCATCGGGCGTGGCGTCGACGATGTCACCGTAGGGCACCAGGCCGAGCTTGACCAGAGCCTGGAAGCCGTTGCAGATGCCCAGCATCAGGCCGTCGCGGGCCTTGAGCAGGTCGCGGACTGCCTCGGTGACCTCGGGAGCGCGGAAGAACGCCGTGATGAACTTGGCGGAGCCGTCGGGCTCGTCGCCGCCCGAGAAGCCGCCGGGGATCATGACGATCTGGCTTGCACGGATGCGGCGGGCAAGCTCGTGAGTGCTTTCGGCGACGGCCTCGGGCGTGAGGTTGTTGATCACGAAGGTGTCGGCTTCGGCACCGGCGGCACGGAACGCACGGGCGCTGTCATACTCGCAGTTGTTGCCGGGGAACACGGGGATAATCACGCGCGGGCGGGCAATCTTGGCGCCGCCGTACACGTGGATGTCCTTGGCACGGAAATCGATGGTCTCGACCGGGGCGGTCTCGCCGGCGCTGCGGTAGGCAAAGACGCCCTCGATGCCGCCTTCCCAAGCCTCCTGCAGCTCGGAGAGCTCAATGACCTCGGAGCCGGTGTCGATGACATAGCCCTCGACGGTGGTGCCCAGGGGCTCGACGACAACGCCGTCGGCGACCTCGGGCAGCTCGGCATCGTCGGCAAGCTCGACGATAAAGCTGCCGTAGAGCGGGGTGAAGAGGCTCTCGACGTCCACGTCCTCGGCAAGCTCGATGCCGATCTGGTTGCCGACGCACATCTTAAAGAGGCTTTCGGCGCCACAGCCGTAGCCGGGCGTGGAGATGGCCAGAGCGTCGCCGGTGGCGGTAAGTGCCTCGACGGCATCGAACGCGGCAAGCAGCTGCTGGGCGTCGGGACGGTAATCCTCGCCATAGGTGGCGGGGGCGATGCGGACGACGCGATGCGTCAGGCCCTTGAACTCGGGGGAGACGGCGCGGGCTGCGCGGCCCACGGCGACGGCGAAGCTGATGAGGGTCGGCGGAACGTTGAGCTCGCCGGCCTCGTCCTCAAACGAGCCGCTCATGGAGTCCTTGCCGCCGATGGCGCCGGCGCCCAGGTCGACCTGGGCCATAAGGGCACCGAGTACTGCCGCCATGGGCTTGCCCCAGCGCTCGGCCTCGGTGCGCAGGCGCTCGAAGTACTCCTGGAAGGAGAGATAGG
>JAIHTM010000387.1 GCA_022713905.1 Collinsella sp. | reverse complement strand
GCAGAACTTTGCCGTGCCGGGCTTGTTGCCAGGCACGGTGCCGCCGTAGCGCAGGATGTCGATATAGGGAAAGCCCACGTGACATGCCATGGAACACATCTTGCCGCGGTCGCGGTCGAAGTCGAAGACGTCACCCGGCTTGTGCCCGTGATGGCAGCGGCATGTGCCCAGCTGGTCCACGCAGCTAATGCGAATACGTGGGCGCTTGCCACGCGGTGCGCCGAGCGGCTTGTTCTCGCCCGCAGGCTTGACGCCGCTCTCGTCGGCGTTACTCATGGTCAATCACATCCAGGCAGGCCTCGATGGGAAGGCCAGCGGACTTATCCTCCTGGTCGGCATTGCGCTCGATGAGCTCCGCTACCACACGCATGGCATCGCTCGTCGCGCGCTGCAGGCTCCAACCGGCCATAACGCGGCCGACAAGCACCGCCGAGAACGTGTCGCCCGTGCCCGGGAAGTAGACCGGAATCAGCTCGAAGGGAATCGTGAAGTACTCCCCCGCCACATGGTCGTAACCGATGACGACATTCGCACCGTCGACCACAGCGCTCGTAATGACCACCGACTTGGCGCCCAGGGCACGCACGGCATCCACAAGAACGCGGCCCTCATCGGGCGTGATTTGCTCGGCAATGGGCGTATCGGTGAGCAGGCACGCCTCGGTGTAGTTTGGTACCGCATAGTCGGCGCACTCGAGTAGGCTGCGCATGAGACCGATCGTGGACTCGGGCACGCCGGCGTAAAGCTTGCCGTTGTCGCCCATGATGGGGTCGACGAACACCTTGGTGCCCTTTTGCGCACGGCGGTGGCAAAAGTCCGAGATGATGCGCGTCTCTTCCTCGGTCACGATAAAGCCGGTCGAGATAGCGTCGAACTCAAACCCGAGCTCCTCCCAGATAGCGAGGCTCTGGCGCACGTACTCGGTGGTGTCATGGATGTAGAACTTGGGATAGTTGAGCGTATCGGACACCAGCGCCGTCGGCAGGTTGTGGATGCGATAGCCCATGTGCGACAGCACCGGCAGCATGGCGGAGAGCGCGACCTTGCCGTAGCCGCACATATCGTTGATCAGCAGCAGCTGAGTGTTCTTCATGAGAGTCCCCCTTGGGTCGGGCGCGGCACGATGGCGCCATAGTGCAACTAAGTGTAGCGCAGGGGACGTTGTGAGCGGAGGCGAGCGGTACGAAGGGCAAATTGTTGCGGAAAGGTTTCGGAAATGGGGGCTGTTTGCTACATCGCGGCCCAGTGGATAGTCATTGGGGACGTTCTTAAATGACTAGCCAAACAAGAACGTCCCCAACGACTAACCCAACGACTATCAGTGCAAAGAGTGTCCCCAAGTGCCGGCACATAAGGAACGTCCCCAAGTGCCAAAAAGGGCAACGTCGATGTTTTGGCAACGACAGCGAGCGGGTCGCATTTGAGGCAAGATGACGTGAAACGAAAGGGCGCTGACCTTCTGGTCGCGCCCTTGGAGTTGAACGTCAGATTGTCCAAATGCGGCCCGCGCAGCGTCGAGCGGTTACGGCGT
>JAIHTM010000051.1 GCA_022713905.1 Collinsella sp. | reverse complement strand
GACGATCGGCAGAATGGCACCCACGAGCGACCAGCCGATCGGAGCCTGACCGGCAGCGCCGAGCACGATCATCGTGACCGGAGGGCCGACAACGAGCGTGGTGATGGCGACAGCGCCACGCTCGGCCTCGTTGCCCATGGTGCCCATCAGACCAGCGTACATAGCGTTGTTGGCGCCGGTGCAAGCCGCCAGCATCACCATGGCAGAGATGCCAAACAGGTTGTCGTTGAACACATAAAGGATGAGCAGCGACACGGCAACGACCACGATCTGCTTGACAGCGATGATGATGGCGCCGCGTGCAGCGGCGGCGGGAGCACTCTTAAACGAAATCGTCGTACCGACGATGAGCAAAAAGGCGCCAACGAGCGGGCCTGCACCCTGCTGGGTCATGCCAAGCGTAAAGCTACCGAGCGTTTTAAACAGGTCGGGGAATAGCGTGTTGAGCAGGCAGCCCAACAGAAGCGGCACCAAGATATTGGCGCCCGGGATGGAGGACATCTTAAAGAACGGCTCCTTTGCCGCCGGCGCCTCCACCGCAGTCGATTCACTCATATATATCTCCTTTGGATGCATGCGAATCGTAGCCGCACGCGCCTATGTCAGAAAGAAGGCGACAACCCCGAGTCGCCAGGGTCGCCGCCAAACGATCACCGCGGGGTATTACCCGTCCAGAACGATGCCGCCGTCGCAGTCACCGATCTCGCCGTTCACGAAGCTGGCGAGGTCGGAAGCGAAGAACAGCACCATCTGCGCAGGCTCGCTAGCCTGGGCGGCGCGGCCCAGAGGAATACCGTTGATGATGCGCTGAGAGTTCTCGTCAGAGAGAATCGAGGTCATATCGGTCAACGTGAGCGACGGGCATACAGCGTTGCAGCGGACGCCGAACTTGCCGCCCTCCTTGGCGACTGCCTTGGTTAGACCGTTAACACCGGCCTTGGAGCTGGCGTAGGCAGCGGTGCCGAGCAGGCCACCACCGATCTTACCGGCAACAGAGCTCACGTTGACGATAGTGCCGGCATGGGCCGCCTTAAAGTGCGGGTACACGGCGTTCATCATAGTAAAGGTACCGTTGAGGTTGATGTCGATGGTGCGACGCCACTCGGTGTCATCGATCTCGTCGAACTTCTTGGTGCTGATGACGCCAGCGCAGTTAATCAGGATGTTGGTCTGCGGCAGATCGGTGAAAATCTGCTCGACGGTCTCGCGCGCCTTGGGCGCATCGGCAACATCGAGCTGGTAGAACTTGTTGCCCTCGCCAAGCTCGGCCACAGCGGCCTCGCCCTTAGCAGCGTTCCTTGCGATGAGCGCGACGTGTCCGCCGCCCGCAACGATACCCTTGGCAATCTCGAGGCCAATGCCCTGAGTGCCACCGGTAACGATCGCGGTTTTGCCCGTGAAGTCAAATGCCATGACTCCAACCCCCTTGATTCAGGTGTCTCCTTGCGGGAAGTTGGAGCATCGCACGTGGCGATAAATGAGTCCCAGTCGTCATGGTGATGACAGCCCCTCGCCTAACCGCGGGCATAATAGTTCTTTGAAACGCTTCAGTAATTGAATGATTTTAAGTCTTTATGCGCTCTTTATATTGCCCACTGTATGAGGACCGCGTATGGGGGTATCATCTTCCACCGAAAATAGTTTCTAGTGTTAGGGGTTTTCGGTGGAAGATACCGATTTCCATGAGCTTGGGAGTCAGCTCCTTACCGAGTTTGGCGGCATTCACCAGCGCGTTTCGCGCTTTGTGGACAAAGCTCTCAGCGGCGAGATGGCTGTCATGCGCGCCCTTATGCTCGCTGGCGGTTCGCTCACGCCGAGCGAGCTCGCTGATCGCGCCTGGGTCTCGAATGCCCGCATTGCCAATATCCTACGCGCTCTCGAAGCCAAGGGCTGGGTTGAGCGTGAGCACTCAAAGACCGACCGTCGTCGCGTACACGTCATAGTGACCGACAAGGGATTCCAGGATCTCGAAATCAAACGCCGGGAATTCGAGGACCGCACCGCGGCTTTCCTCGAGCAGCTCGGCGAAACAGATACCCAAGAGATGGTACGCCTTCTTAGACGTGCCAACGAAATTATCGACCGCAATCAAGAAAGGAGAGATGCCGAGTGAGGATTCTCAAGCTCTTTAAAAAACATATCCTGGCACTGTTCGCAGCTATCGTACTTATCGTAATCAGCTGCAACGCCGATCTGGCGCTGCCTACCTATATGAGCGACATCGTCGACGTGGGTGTACAGCAAGGCGGCATCGCGTCGCCCGTGCCCGACACCATCCGTGCCGAATCGCTCGACGACCTCGAACTCTTTATGAGCACCAAGGACGCCAAGGCTGTGGAGGCCGTGTTTAGCAAGGCGGACAATAACGGCATTCGAACGTACAAGGGCCCCGAGGAGGAGCGCGCCGACGGCGGCAAGATTGCCGACATCATGAGCCTGCCCGAGACCGTCGTGCTCGCCTTCAACCAGGGCATCGACGCCGACTCCATGGGCGACATGGCCGGCACGTCCAGCGAGAAAGACAGCAACGCTGCCCAGGCCATGCCCACCCCCGAGCAGATGGCGGCGATGACGCCCGAGCAGCTCGCCGAGATGCAGCAGAAGGCCGCAGCGGCGCAGAACATGCAAAAGCAGATTGATGCCGACGGCGGCAAGATCACCATGAAGAGCCTGCGTCTAGGCGTTGAAGGCGGCCTAATCAACCAGGGCAAGCTCGTCGAGGGTGCCAACGATATGGCAGACAAAATGGGCTCCATGTCGGGCTCCATCGTCACCCAGCGCGCCGTGACCTACGTGCAAGAAGAGTACAAGGCGCAGGGCATCGACCCCGCCGATGTGCAGAACGCCTACCTGGGCCGCATGGCGACCACGATGTTTGGTCTGTGTCTGGTGTCGCTGGTCGCCACCATCCTGACCGGCGCCGTGGCTTCGCGCACCGCCTGCTCCATCGCCCGCGACCTGCGCCGCGAGACCTTCAATAAGGTTATGCACTTCTCGCCGGCCGAGGTGGGCAAATTTAGCCAGGCCTCGCTCATCACCCGCTGCACCAACGATATTCAGCAGATCCAGATGGCCGCAACCCTGTTTATCCGCATGTGCCTGATGGCCCCCGTCATGGGCATCGTCGCCGTCATGCGCGTCCTGGCCAACCACACCGGTCTGGAGTGGACCATCGCTGTGGCCATCATCGCGGTTTCGGCTGTCGTCGGCGTGCTCATGGGCCTCACCATGCCCAAGTTCAAAAAGATGCAGAGCTTTGTTGACCGCGTGAACCTTACCGCCCGTGAGCTGCTCGACGGCCTTATGCCCATCCGCTCGTTCAACCGCGAGGAGCATGAGCTCGAACGTTTTGACAAGGCATCACTCGACCTGATGACCACGCAGCTCTACACCAACCGCGCCATGAGCTTTATGATGCCGCTCATGATGTTCGTCATGAACTGCATCACCGTACTTATCGTCTGGTTTGGCGCGCAGGGCGTGTCCGACGGCGTGATGCAGGTCGGCAACATGATGGCGTTTATCTCCTACACCATGCAAATCGTCATGGCGTTTATGATCCTCACCATGGTTTCGGTTATCCTGCCCCGCGCCGAGGTCGCAGCCGAGCGCGTGGAAGAGGTCATCACTTGCCCCACCAGCATCAACGACCCTGTCTCGCCCAAACTGCCCGCGGCCAGCGCGCCGCGCGGTGAGCTCACCTTCCGCGACGTGAGCTTCCAGTATCCCGATGCCCGCGCCGACGTCATCAGCGGCGTAAACTTCACCACGCACGCCGGTCAGATGCTCGGCATCATTGGTTCCACGGGCTCGGGCAAGTCCACGCTCGTGCAGTTGATTCCGCGCCTGTACGACGTCACGGGCGGCAGCATTTCGATCGACGGCATCGATGTGCGCGATATGACCCTTTCCGAGCTACGCCGCCGCATTGGCTATATCCCGCAGCAGGGACGCCTGTTCTCGGGCACCGTCGAGAGCAACCTTAAGTTTGCCGGCGACATGGTGAGCGACGAGGACATGTACCGGGCGGCACGCATCGCCCAGGCCGAGGACTTTATCGCCGAGCGCGAGGGCGGCTACGACTCCCCCATCAGCCAGGGCGGCTCCAATGTCTCGGGCGGTCAGCGCCAGCGCCTGGCCATCGCCCGCGCCCTGGCCAAAAAGCCCGAGGTCGTGGTGTTCGATGACTCATTTAGCGCCCTCGACTACAAGACCGACGCGCGCCTGCGCGAGGAGCTGGCTAAAAACGTTACCGACGCCGCACTCGTGGTCGTGGCACAACGCATCGCGACCATCATGCACGCCGACCAGATCATCGTACTCGACGACGGTCACGTAGTGGGCACCGGCACGCACAAGGAGCTACTGCGCAGCTGCCCGGCGTACCTGGAAATCGCACAGTCGCAGCTTTCCGCCGAGGAGCTGGGGCTTACCCAAGAAGAAATTGCAGCCGTTATGGAAGGGGGCGAGCGCTAATGGCAGACGAGACCAAGACCCAAATTCCCAAGCCCACCCGTCAGCGTGGACCCATGGGCCGCATGGGCGGCATGCGTCGCGGCGAAAAGGCCAAGGACTTTAAAGGCACCATGAGGCAGCTGCTCGGCTATATTGGCCAGCACAAGATTGCCGTGTTTGCCGCCGTCGCCTTTGCCGTGTGCTCGGTCATCTTTAACATTGTGGGGCCCAAGGTGCTCGGCCAGGTTACGACCAAGCTGTTCGAGGGCCTGGTCGCCAAGGTCAACGGCACCGGCGACGTTGACTTTGATTGGATCGCCAAGACGCTCGGCTTTTTGCTCTGCCTGTATCTGGCAAGCTCTGCCTGTAGCCTGATCCAGGGCTGGCTCATGACCGGCGTCACGCAAAAGATCTGCTATCGCATGCGCAAGGAGATCGCCGCCAAGATCGCCGTCGTGCCGATGAGCTACTTTAACGGACACAGCAAGGGCGACGTGCTCAGCCGCATCACCAACGACGTCGATACGCTCGGCCAGTCACTCAACCAGAGCGTGACGCAGCTCATCACGTCGGTGACGCAGATTATCGGCGTGCTCGTCATGATGCTGTCAATCAGTCTGCCGCTCACCGGCGTCACCGTGCTCACACTGCCGGCCGCCGCGATTATCCTGACCGTGATGATTCACTTCTCGCAGCCGTACTTCCGCGAGCAACAGCAAGTCCTGGGCGCCGTCAACGGCATTATCGAGGAGGACTTTGCCGGCCAGAACGTCATTCAGGTGTTTGACCGCGCCGAGGCTTCGATCGAGGAGTTCGACCGCCAAAACGACCGTCTCTTTATTAGCGGCTGGCGCTCGCAGTTCCTGTCGGGCCTGATGATGCCGCTTATGAGCTTGGTGGGTAACATGGGCTACGTGGGCGTCGTCGTGGTGGGCGCGCAGCTCGCGCTGACCGGCAATGCCACGCCCGGCGACATTCAGAGCTTTATCCAATACGTTCGCAACTTTACGCAACCCGTGCAGCAGCTGGGCAACGTGAGCAACACGATGCAGTCGATGGCAGCTGCCACCGAGCGTGTCTTTGAGTTCCTGGCCGCGCCCGAGGAGGAGCAGAAGGCCGACGCGCAGATTCCCGAGAAGCGCCCCGGCCACGTGGAGTTTGACCATGTCAAGTTTGGCTACACGCCCGACAAGACCATCATCCACGACTTTAGCTGCGAGGCGCAGCCCGGCCAGACCATCGCCATCGTCGGCCCCACCGGCGCCGGCAAGACCACGCTCATTAAGCTGCTGCAGCGCTTTTACGACGTGGACGGCGGTTCGCTGCGCGTCGAGGGCGTCGACGTGCGCGACTGGGACCGCGCGGCGCTGCGCGGCGAGTTTGCCATGGTGCTGCAGGACACCTGGCTGTTTAACGGCACCATCCGCGAGAACATCCGTTACGGACGCCCCGATGCGAGCGATGCCGAGGTCGAAGCCGCTGCACGTGCCGCACGCTGCGACCACTTTATCCATACGCTCGCCGGCGGCTACGACTTTATGATCAACGAGGAGGGCACTAACCTGTCGCAGGGTCAGCGCCAGCTCGTGACCATCGCCCGTGCCATTTTGGCCGACCGCCCGGCGCTGATTCTGGACGAGGCGACCTCCAACGTCGATACCCGTACCGAGGAGCTTATTCAGCGTGCCATGGATGCGCTGATGCAGGGCCGTACTAGCTTTGTCATCGCGCACCGCCTGTCCACGATCCGCAACGCCGACGTGATCTTGGTAATTCGCGACGGCGACATCGTCGAGAAGGGCACGCACGACGAGCTGCTCGCCCAGGGCGGCTTCTACGCCGACCTGTACAACTCGCAGTTCGACGAGGCGGCGTAAATTCTGCCGCAGGGAACGAATAACGCCCGAGAGCGGGGGCGCAGGACAACCTGCGCCCCCGTTTTTGCGTTTCGTGGCGCTCGAAATGTCTCCTCGGGGTCTTTTGACGGATCCCATTCGCGGCGGTTTTTGCCTATCCGGCGCGTCTCAGATGCAAGTGAGTAGACTTTCTTGGATTTGCCGAGCACATCGCGACAAATGCCCAGTAAAGCCGCAGGTCAGAGCGGTGACGTTTCGGGGTGTGCTCGGCCTCCTGCAAATAGTCTACTCACTTGGTTTTTTTCTGTTAGAAGACTGCTGTGAGGGAAAGCAGCTCCCTCAAGGCGGTCATCGTTTCCCCAGATAAAACCCGCCTAAATAAACCTGCCCCTTTTTGGCAGGTTTCGCTTGCACTTTAGCGTGCGACAGCGGATAATGCCGAGCACTCGACAATGCGCTCAATAGCTTTCTATAGATGAGGAGGCCCCTATGGCCATGGAATTCAAACGTAGACTGCCGATCCCCATGGAGATCCGCGAGGAAATGCCGCTTTCAGCCGAGCTCACCGCCAAAAAGCAGGAGTTCGACGCCGAGGTCGCCAAGATCTTTACCGGCGAGGACGCACGCAAGGTACTCATTATCGGCCCGTGCTCTGCAGACCGCGAGGACTCGGTACTCGAGTACATGAACCGCCTGGCCAAGGTCGCCGAGGAAGTCAAAGACAAGCTCGTTATCATCTCGCGCGTCTACACCAACAAGCCCCGCACCAAGGGCACCGGTTACAAGGGTCTGCTGCACAACCCCGACCCCGAGGCGCCGGATGACCTGCTCGAGGGCGTCAAGGCCATCCGCCACATGCACTTGCGCGTGATTGAGGAGACGGGTTTCTTCACCGCCGACGAGATGCTCTATCCCTCCAACTACCAGTACCTCGTCGACCTGCTGAGCTATGTCGCCGTGGGCGCGCGCTCGGTCGAGAACCAGGAGCATCGACTGGTCTCGAGCGGCATTTCGGTACCCGTGGGCATGAAAAACCCCACCGCCGGTTCCACCACCGTTATGCTCAACTCCATCTATGCCGCCCAGGCACACCAGAGCTTTATCTTCCGCAACTGGGAAGTCGAGTGCGACGGCAACCCGCTCGCACATGCCGTCATGCGCGGCTATATCGGCCTCGACGGTCGCACCTACCCCAACTATCACTACGAGCACCTGGAGCGCCTGGCCGAGCGCTACACCGAACACGCCGGCTACGCCAACCCGGCTGCGGTCATCGACTGCAACCACGACAACTCGGGCAAACGACCGCTGGAGCAGTACCGCATTTGCAAGGAGGTGCTCGACAGCTGCCGCCGCAACGAGTCCATCTCCAAGCTGGTCAAGGGCTTTATGATCGAGTCCTACCTGGAGGACGGCAACCAGCCTGTCGACGGCGGCGTCTTTGGCAAGTCCATCACCGACCCGTGCCTGGGCTGGGAAAAGACCGACTACCTCATCCACGAGATCGCGGAGCGGGTGTAGGTTACGGCGTTTTACCAAACGCCGTAACCGGCCGATGCTGCAAACCCGCCAGAGCGGCAATCTACCTTTCAGCTTCGACGGCATGACCAAAAGGTCAATGCCGCCTCGCTTCAAGGCACCTTGCTCGCTCTGGCGGGTTTTCGCTGACGTTTTTCTACCAGCGTCGTTGCCAAAGCTGGCACTTGGGGACGCTCCTTTTGGGGTAGTCGTTGGGGACATTCTTAAACGACTACCCAGAATGAGAGTGGATAATCTCCCGTTTTTGTGGCCTGCTTTTCGAGCGAAAGTGGGAGATTATCCACTCTCATTGAGCAAGTGTCCGAAAATCCACCCTCATTCCTTCTTAGGGCCCTCCGTCCCCGAGGGATCGAGGGTCGTCTGCCGAATGGTCGATACGGCAATCCTGCGTCCATGTCACACTCAGAGATGGCCTGACCCAACCTGGAAGGAGCCTCCATGAGCCTTGACAACGTAACTCTGCGCGCCGCCACGCTCGATGACTTGACCGGCATCGCCGCCATTTACAACCAGCTGTGGTGCAACACACTACGCAACCGCGGCGACGTCGAAGCCGCCGATTTCTGCGCGCGCTTTAACATCGCTATGCAGCTGCAACGCTCCCCCATCGCACTCGTCGCCGAGGCCGAGGGCCGCACTATCGCCGCCTGCTGTATCGGCATCTTCGAGGACGGCAAGCCGCGCACCAATCCCACGTGGGAGCCCTGCTACGACGAGATGCTCGCCCAGGCAACCGAGATGGCAAAGACCGCCGATGCCAAGCTCGAGGGCTCGCTCTTTGGCGACAGTCGTGAAAAGGCCACGGCCGACCGCTTTGCCGCCACGGGCAACGAGTATGCCCAGGGCCAGCTCAACCTGATCATCATCGTGCCCGAGTGGCAGGGCAAGGGACTCGGCCGCACACTCATCGACCTTTCGCGCGCCGAGCTCGCCAAGGCAGGCTGCACCAAGTTCTTCCTGATGAGCGACTGCAACTCCGATTGGCAGTTCTACGAGCACCTCAACATGAAGCGCATCCTGGAGGATCACAGCCAAGACACCGGCGACGGCTTTATCGTCTACATGTACGGAGGCGACACGCAGGATTAGCCTGTGTGCCGCCTCACGGGCTTTCTCCAAGACAGTCAGCATCAGCCAAGAGAGCTAACAGGGTGCGCTCTCCTCGACAGTAGGGACATTCATCCTGCGAAGCGTGATATAGATGACCGCGCGGACACTCAACCGTCTCAGACAGATACAGGGCGAGCAGGCGCGCCCATGTGCGCGCATCAAGGCGCTCATGCGCTTTGCCAAAGAGCGACCGGCGGAAAGCCTCGCCCATAAGGTTGCCAAAGTCATTGATCGCAAGAGCGTAACTAGGGACAACATATCCGATCAGCGTCCCCACAAAGGAGCTGCGCCCATTGCACACGCAGCTATTGAGCGGAAGAGCCGGAATATCGTCGTCTAGGTCAAAAATTCTAGGTCCAGCTCGCCAGAACTGTACGGATGAATTCCGCGATTGAGCATCTTGAAGATATGGACCGCGAGTCCAAAGTCGTCCGTCTGAGGTGTAAACACCGGGGCATTCGTGGCGGCTGCCAGGCTCTCGAAATCGCTGATGCCGGCTATCTCCATGAGCTAAAGCACTCGGAGGCAATATAGCCGGGAGCGGCGCATGCAGTCCTATGTGTCACATCCGAAAGCGTAAAGCTATACGAGCGCCTTGATCGTATCCATGCCCGCACGCGCCGAAACCTCGCAGCCCTTCTGCCCGTTGAGCACGCACTCGAGTAGCGCATCGTATGCGCGCTGGGCTTCGGGGACCAGGTGCGCTCTGTTAAACATGCCCTCGGGTCGCACGTTTCCCTTCGAGTCGATCATACAAGCCCCCAATCTGTTTGGTTTCCCCAGATTGTGAGCCCGCACGCCCAAGCCGCACGGCCCGCCGTTCAGCTGAAACCACCTGCCAAAAAGGGACAGGTTTATTTTGGTAGGTTTTATCTGGGCAAACGCCCAAGCCGCCACACAAAAAGCCCGCCGGCCATTGAAGCCGGCGGACTTTCATTTACGGATAATCAAACCCTGTTTACCAAGGAGCTACTACTTGTGGCGCGCCTTGGGCTGCTGCTGGGTGATGCAGTGGATGTTGCCGCCGCCGTAGATAACCTCGCGAGTCATGATACCGATGACTTCACGGTCCGGATAAGCAGCCTGGATATCCTTGAGCGCCTGGGCGTCGTTGGGGTCACCGAACTGCGGCACAAGCACCGCTCCGTTGATGGGCAGGAAATTGAGATAGCTCGGCTCGAAGGCGTCCTCGGGGGTACGCGGCAGCACGCCCTCGACGGGATCAATCGTGCTGGCCTCCTCTTCGGTCATATATACCGAAGTCGCAGGCATGATCACCTTGTGGATCTTGAGCTTGCGACCCTTGGCATCCGTGGACTCGGAGAGCGTCTTGTACGCCTCCTGGCACTCCTTGTAGAACTTATGGTTGGGATCATCGGTCCACATGCAGCAGACCTCGCCGGGCGCACTAAAGCATGCGACGTCGTCCACATGACCGTTCGTTTCGTACGGATCGATACCGTCCTTGATCCAGATAACCTTTTCGATACCGAGATACTCAGAGAGCTTCTCCTCAATCTGCTCCTTGGTGTACTGCGGGTTGCGGTCCTCGTTGAGCAGACACATCTCGGTGGTCACGACGGTGCCTTGACCATCACAGTTGAACGAGCCACCCTCGAGGATGTAGTCCTCGGGACGATAACGGTTAACCTGCTCAAGCTGTGCCACCTGCAGGCCAATGGAAGCATCCTTGTCCCACGGGAAGTACAGACCGTCAATGAAACCGCCGTAAGCATTAAAGTGGAAGTGCGAAAGGGCCACCTCCCCATTGTCATTAACGAGGAACGCCGGGCCGGGGTCGCGAATCCAGCTGTCGTTGTACTCCATGTGGATAACGCGCACGTTCTCAACACCGTCGAAGATCTCGCACACCGCGGGGAAGTCTTCGGTGTTGACGCCTACCGTGATGGGCTGAAAGCGTGCAACGGTCTTAATGATCTCGGTGAAGACCTTCTGCGCCGGCTTGGCGCCGCAGCGCCACACGTCGGAGCGGTGCGGCCACAGAATCCAGGTGTGCTCCTGCTCCTCATACTCGCCGGGCATATAGAACCCGTCCTTCTTAGGCGTGGATTCACTCTCGTAGATGGTCTTCATTTCAAGCTCCTAAATCTCGGTGCTTTTGCTTGACGAGACCATGATGCGGCCGCACCGAGATGTTCTCAATAGTCCCTCGAGCCCCTTTCAGCGACCAACGGTATACCATTCGCTGACCTAAAGTTCTATTCAGGCCGAGAACATGACATACTGGGTTCCACAATGGAAAGGACGCCCTATGCCCCCATGCAATAAACAGCAGACTATTGAGTTGGACAGTACGACCTGGACTGCTCTCAACGAGCTCGCGCTTGCAATCCACGCATCACACGGTGTCGATAAGCTGCAAAAGGAGACCCTCGAGGGAACGACAGGGCTCGTGCCCCATCGGATCGCCATGTTCGACCTGATCGAGGCGGCAGGCAGTGACGCCCCACGCTACGTCCACCCCGCAAGCAGCGGAATGGACGACCGCGCGCTGAGCGACTACTACAACCGCTACGTCGCGATGGACTATACAACATGGAGCTTTGACCTACATAAGGTCGGCGTCTACCGCGACCTCGACCTCGTGGACGTCGAGCGACGCGATGCCACGCCCATCTATCGCAAATGGATGGAACCGCAGGGCGTCTACTTTGGCTGTACGGCCACGCTCGCGCACAACGACAGCCCGCTAGGAAGCATCACCCTGTTTCGCGAACGCACGGCCGGAGACTTCACCGACACCGAGCTCGCAATCCTGCTCGAAATCGCTCGGCACGCGAGCCTCGCGCTCGCCAACCTCTATCCTCGGGGCATTAATCTCACCCAGACCGAAGACACAGACCAGCTGAATGCTTTCATTACAGAACATAATATCCAACCGCGCGAAGCCGAAGTCATGCAGCTCATGCTCGACGGCAAAACAAACAAACAGATGGCAAACGAGCTTTTCATAAGCGAGTCAACCGTAAAGAAGCACGTCAACGCCATCTATCGCAAGCTCGGCGTCAGTAACCGACTGGGCCTTATGACTGCCACGCAAAACATCCTGCGATGAAAAAGGGCGCCTTCCATACGGAGAACGCCCTTTGATTTCGCCATTTGAATTAGTGTCGGCTCTGGCTCAAAGAGTAGACGGGGTTATTTTGGTAGGTTTTATCTGGGCAAATGTCAGCCGCCACGAGGGAGCTGCCTTCCCTCACGGCGGTCTTCCAGCAGAAAAACCAAGTGAGTAGGCTTTTTGCAGGAGGCCAAGCACGCCCCAAAACGCCACAGCTCTGACCTGCACTGATAATTGTTCTCGGGGGAAGCGGGCACTGCGGGGCGCGGCAACGGCGCGCGATTTCCGCCTCGCAGCGCCACCCTGATGCCGAACGCCGGGACGATGACCCACCGACCTGCTGACGCCTCTTCGGCCGTCCTCAAATCCGACCTGTCTCGCCCCGGCTT
>JAIHTM010000386.1 GCA_022713905.1 Collinsella sp. | reverse complement strand
TGTACAGGTCCACGGCTCTGTCGCGCTGCTCCCTGCTGTACTTCGCCATGAGGGGGTTCTCCTCCCGGTCAGGGAGTCCAAGAAAACGTCACCACCTCGTTATGAGGGAAAGCAATCGACTTCTTACAGCTGCCCCTTATGGGAAAGGCAATATCCTGTATGTTGATTACCCCTTTGCTACGGAAAATGATCAACAGCCTGTAAATGAGTCTTCTGCATAAAAGTAATTACATGTTTCATCCGGATTCAGCCAACTGGCCGAATCCGGATGAAAATAATGCAGTAAAGATTACCGGCTACTTCAGGCCATCTTTGGACAGCTTGCCATCAAAAGCTTGGTTGACAAGCGTATACACGGTCTGTGCGACGCCCACCACGCCTGCGAGCACGATACCCACGTGTAGGTGCCGTCGAATCCGCCGGTGGCGGCGATGGCGATGGTGCCGAACAGGATGGACGCGGCGAGGGAGACGAGTCCGACGTATCCGCTGGGGATGTATTTCTTGAAAGCCTGCACGAATGCTGGCACGATTAGCGCCACAAGCCCGGATGCGAGGGTGGTTGCGGTGGAAATATCCATATGGTTCTCCTTGGTTTGATGATGAACGTGGCCTCCGGCATGGTGCCGAAGGCCACGGTGGTAGTGGTCAGTAGCGGAGCCGCTGGCCGGGGTAAATGAGGTTGGGGTTGGCGAGGTTGTTCAACTGGGCGACGCGCTGGCAACCATTGGCCCCGAAGATGCCGCTCAATGTTTCGCCGCTCTTGACAACGTGCACACGTCCACCCGTGGCCGCGGATCCGCTGGAAGCAGCGGTCGCCGCGCCTTGGTAGGTGACGACATTGCCGGGATAGATCAGGTTGATGTTGCCGGATGGTACGCTCCACGCGGTCACGGGCCACAGGCCGGTTCGTTTGGCAATGCCGGACATGGTGTCGCCGCTGCGCACGGTCACGTTCACGCTTCGGGTGGAAGCGGCGGGCGCGTATGCTGCGGATCCGTTGAGCCTTTGGTTGACGATACGCATGACGGGGCCGTAGTTCGCTCCCAACGCGGCCCTGCGGGCTTCGCCGTTGCCGTAGTCGCCACGGATCGTCGCGGTCGCCAATGCCTCGTAGTCCACGCTCGGCGCGGGCTGTGGAGCCGGCATCGGAGTCGGCTTGAAGGATTTGCCCGGGTTGGCGTACTTGTCCCACTGTTCGCGGGTGCCACGGAAGTAGTTCAGATCCAACGGGCCGTTGTAGCCGTTGATGCGCCCGTTGCTGGTGTACTGGCGCATGGCCTCGCCGTACTTGCCGTAGTTCCACGGTCGGGACTGCCAGCCGGTGGGATTGTTGTTGGTGTACTGAGCCACCCACAGACCGCAGTTGGCACGCACATCGGCCGGGATCTGGGGAATGAACGCGGCGGACACGTAGACCAGCGGCCATACGCCGGTGCGTTCGTGGACGTTGACTACTCCGACGAACTGGTGTCGCAGGCAGGCAGATTCCTGCATTTCGTCACCGCCGACAGCCACAGCGCCGAGAATCTGGGACGTA
>JAIHTM010000385.1 GCA_022713905.1 Collinsella sp. | reverse complement strand
CGAGGACTTCCCCGTCGATTTCGCAACCGAAGTCTTCTGCCCCGGCCCGCTTCTGCACCAGTTGTCGACCTATCTCCCCTACGGCGCCGACACGCTCGGCATTGTCGGTGAGTACTACTGGATCGCCCGCGAGCGCGGTACCATCGAGGCCGCGCGAAACCGCGCAAGCTTCCCCCTGCGCTACACGCAGGCCGGCGAGCGCCGCGAGGTTGCCGTGCGCATCCGCCGCAACACCACCGGCGGCCTCGGAGCCGCCTGGGCCATCGATAAAGTCGAAGAACCCGAGCATTAACGACAAACGGCTCAAATCCAAATCAGGATTTGAGCCGTTTTTATTTGTTGATGTTACGCAACCAAACCAGCAATAAACCTAGTCACGCGTGAGCTTGCGGTGGATACGATGCGGCTGGGCTGCGTCCTCGCCCAGGCGCTCGATGCGGTTGGCCTGATAGGCCTCGAAGTTGCCCTCGAACCAATACCAGTTGCCCGGATTCTCGTCGGTGCCCTCCCACGCCAGAATGTGCGTGGCGACGCGGTCCAGGAACATACGATCGTGGCTAATGACCACCGAGCAGCCCGGGAACTCGAGCAGCGCCGCTTCGAGCGAGGACAGCGTCTCGACGTCGAGATCGTTCGTGGGCTCGTCGAGAAGCAGCAGGTTGCCGCCCTGCTTGAGCGTAAGCGCCAAGTTCAGACGGTTGCGCTCGCCGCCGGAGAGCACGCCAGCGCGCTTCTGCTGGTCCTGGCCCTTAAAGCCAAAGCTCGCCACATACGCGCGGCTCGGAACCTCGGTCTCGCCGACCATCATGTGGTCCAGGCCGTCCGAGACGACCTCCCATAGGTTCTTATCGGGGTCGATGCCGGAACGGTTCTGGTCGACGTAGGAGATCTTGACGGTCTCGCCCACCTCGAGCTCGCCCGAAGTCAGCGGCTCCAGACCCACGATGGTCTTGAACAGCGTGGTCTTACCGACACCGTTGGGGCCGATGACGCCCACGATGCCGTTGCGCGGCAGGGTGAACGAAAGGTCGTCGATGAGCACGCGACCGTCGAACTCCTTGTGCAGGTGATGGGCCTCAAGCACCTTGTTGCCCAGACGCGGTCCAACGGGGATGCGGATGTCGGTCCAGTCGAGCTTCTGGCTTGCGCGGGCCTCGGCCTCCATCTCCTCGTAGCGAGCCAGACGGGCCTTGTTCTTGGCCTGACGGGCCTTGGGCGAGCTGCGCACCCACTCGAGCTCGGCCTCCATGCGCTTGGCGAGCTTGGCGTCGCGGTTACCCTGAGCCTCAATACGGGCGGCCTTGGTCTCCAGATACGTGGAGTAGTTGCCCTTGTAGGGATAGAGGTGGCCGCGGTCGACCTCGCAGATCCACTCGGCAACGTTATCCAAGAAGTAGCGGTCGTGCGTGACGGCCAGCACTGCACCCTGGTAGTTGTGCAGGAAATGCTCGAGCCACAGGATCGACTCGGCGTCCAGGTGGTTCGTGGGCTCGTCGAGCAACAGCAGGTCGGGAGCCTCGAGCAGCAGCTTGCACAGGGCCACGC
>JAIHTM010000384.1 GCA_022713905.1 Collinsella sp. | reverse complement strand
CCGTAGAACATGGTCTCGCCCACGGCGTCGCCTACCACGTAGACAGCGTTCATGGCACCGTTGACCTTGGCGAGCATGTGGTCGGCGGGGATCAGCGTGGGGTGCACGCGGACGTCGACGCCGGCGTCGGTGTTGCGGGCGATGCCCAGCAGCTTAATGGTGTAGCCGAGCTCGCGGGCCTGGGCGATGTCCTCGGCGCCGATGGTACGGATACCCTGCTGGTACACATCGTCGGTGGTAACGCGGGTGCCAAAGCCGATGGAGGCGAGGATGGCCGTCTTGCTGGCGGCATCGAAGCCGTCGACGTCGGCGGACGGGTCGGCCTCGGCATAGCCCTTGGCCTGCGCGTCGGCAAGCACGTCAGCGTAATCGGCGCCCTCGGCGTCCATGCGCGACAGGATGTAGTTGGTGGTGCCGTTGAGGATGCCGGCGATGGTCAGGATCTTGTTGCCCACCAGGTCGTGCTCGAGTGTGCTGACAATGGGGATGCCGCCACCGCAGCTGGCCTCGCACTTAATCTGCACGCCGCACGCACGCGCCTTCTCGGCAAGCGTCTCGACATGGCGGCCCAGCAGGGCCTTGTTGGCGGAGACGACATGCTTGCCGTTCTCGAAGGCAGTGGTGAAGATCTCGGTTGCGGGATGCTCGCCGCCAATCAGCTCGACGACGATGTCGACGGCGGGGTCGGTGACGACATCGTGCCAGTCGCTCGTAAAGGCCTCGCGCCCAATGCCTGCCGCCTCGGCCTGCTCCCAAGCAAGCGCGCAGGCGCGGGTCAGCTTAAGGTCGATGCCGTAGGCTGCCAGGTACTCATCGTGGTGGCTCTTGATCAGACGGGCCACGCCGCCGCCGACGGTTCCCAGACCGATCAGACCGACGTTCACGGTGCGCAGGGGTTCGCTCATAGATAACTCCTTCGTGCATCTTATGGATGGATAAACCGCTTAAAGGTTGAGTGCATTCTAGCGTGAACCGGGGGCGCGTGCTCGCCAGGCAACAGGAGCCGCACAAAACGGCACCCCCGAAACGCTGCGGAAACATTGGAAACACGCTCGCTACAAACGGACTTCCGTAACAAACTGTCAACGTTTGCGCCATAAGGTTTGCCCTGTACCGCAAGACGGCCGCACCGCGGCCAGCGAAAAAGGGGGACACCATGTTCAACATCAACAGCACGCTCAGCCGTAGGAACTTTCTCGCCGGCGCCGCGGCGCTCGGTAGCACCGCGGCACTCGCTGGTTGCTCGTCGGGTGGCTCGGACGGCGGCTCCGCCGATGACGGCAAGACCTTCAAGATCGGTGTCATCGGCCCTCTGACCGGCGCCGCGGCAACCTATGGCGTTTCGGCCGAGAAGGGTGCCAAGCTCGCCGCCAAGGATTTTTCGACCAAGGACCTCAAACTCTCGCTTAAGTCTGAGGATGACGTCGCTGACGGCGAGAAGGCCATCAACGCCTTCAATACCTTGTGCGACTGGGGCATGCAGGCGCTCGTCGGCCCCGTTACCACCGGTGCCGCCGTCGCTGTCTCGGGCGAGATCGCCGACGATGTGCT
>JAIHTM010000383.1 GCA_022713905.1 Collinsella sp. | reverse complement strand
AAGGCTCGCCGCACGAAGTGCGCAGCGAGCCTTTTTGCATGTCCGAGGACGCGCTGGGAAGTTACCCCATGCGGCCAGCGGACAACTATGTAGCCTCAGACTAGAACATGCCCAAGAAACCATGCACAAACAGTGCAGCCAGAGCGGCACCGACAAACGGCGCGATGCCAGGAACGAGCAGGCCGTACTTCCAGTTGTTGTCGGCCTTATTCTTAATCGGCAGCACCTGATAAGCCATGCGAGGACCAAGGTCACGGGCCTGGTTCATGGCGAAGCCGGTGATGCCGCCCATGCCCATGCCAACAGCCCAAACGATCAGGCCGACGCAGATAGCGAGCATCAGGACGTTCTCGCCGGCGCGGCTAGCGGCAGCGAGAATGGCGCTGATGAACACAAAGGTGCAGATAGCCTCACAGAAGAAGTTGCGGGCATAGTTCGTGCCCTCGGTGGTGGGGTTGGTCGAGAAGATGTTGCGCTGGGCAATGGGATCGACGACGCCCTCGGAAGCCTTGAACTCATCGGCATACATCAACCACGCGATCACGGCGCCCACAAAGCCGCCGAGCATATCGGCAATCATGAAGGGGATGCAGCTGCTCCACGGCACCAGGCCGACGATGCACTGGGCAAGCACCATGGCGGGGTTCATGCACACGGCGCCGCCAAAGACAAACAGGCAGACCGAGATGCCAAAAGACCAAGTGGTAATGGCAAACATATGGCCGGAGCCCTGATACTTGGTGCCCTTGAGCACGGTATCGCAGTGCACGCCCACGCCAAAGATGATCATGAGGGCCGTTGCGCCGAATTCGCAGAGGAGTTTGGTAAGCATAAAACCTTATCTTTCTTGTCGGTTATAAACGATTCGTTTAGGCCGCGTACTAGTGCTGCGCGACGACAACGCCCAGGCCATCGGGAATGACGGCAACCTTGGCATCGGCACCCTTCATCTCAAAGGCGAGCTTGAGCGCCTCCTCGAGGGTGTTGACCGGCGTCATGTGCATATCCTTGATCATCTGGTGATCGCACAGGTCGGTAACCATGATCACAGGATGATGCGCCAGGATGCGGGCAAAGATCTGGCTCGTCCACTGATCGGGCAGGGTCTCATCCTTGGGACGATCGATGCAGGCGCGCTCAAACTCCGCCGGGTCGTTGTCGGCGATGTTGTGATAGAAGCCCTCGCCGCCGTGACCGTCGGCACAACCGGCGACATCGATGATCACGCCACCCTCGGGAAGCGTGGCCTCGGCAGAGCACATGCCCTTCACGGCCTGGTAGATGTTCTGGTCGAGCGGGTAGCCGCCGTTGGTGGTGATGGCAATCTCGCACTCGACGGGCTCAACGCCGGCAAGGCTCTTCACGAACTCGCAGCCAGCCTCGTGTGCCTTATGGATGTCGCCAGCGAAGGAGCCAATGACCTCGTGCTTGCCGTTGAGTACCACGTTCAGCACAAAGGCAAGGTGAGCCATCTCGGCAGCGGCAAACATGTCCTCGCTCACGTGATTGTGGCAAAGGTTGCCTGCGCGCGAATGGGAATCGTTCACAAACTG
>JAIHTM010000050.1 GCA_022713905.1 Collinsella sp. | reverse complement strand
GCGGCGATGAGGAGGCCGGCGACGACGCTGGTGATGATGTCGTCAGCCATGTGGCTCCTCTCTGATGGGATGTCGCATTGGCGATCCTCTCTGTGTGTGGTGGTGGAATCCCACGGTGCGGTCGAGCCGGTCGAGACGTTTGGGGGCCATCCGACGGCCGCGCCCCGCCGTTTCCGCTCTATCCCGGGCGGTAGCGGCGGTATCGGCCTTGACGGTGGCGGTCTGCGCCGCCCGGGATGCCGTGGCCGCATCCTGCTTGACCTGTCCGGCGGTTTCGGTGAGCTGACCGGCGATGGTCTTCGCCTCGCCGATCAGACCATTGGCCGTGATCTCCGACTCGTGCGCCGCCTGTGCGCTTTTGGCCGCCTCGGACTGGGAGGATTGCGCCTTGCCTGCCGCAGCGGCGGCCTTCGCGCTTTCCTGGCTGGCCACCGTTTCCGACGCCTTCGCCGCAGCGGCCGAAGCCGCGGCGGACTGCACCTTGTCGTCGATCGTGCCGATCCGGTCGAGCACGCCCTGCGCGGCACGCGTGACGAGCTCCCACGCGGCCACGGTCTCCGAGGATTGGTCCAGGGTCTTGGGATCCACGTCCGCCAGCCCTGAGTATTCCGCCGACTCCTTGTCGGGCACCTCGACGTATCGCACGATTCCGCCCGCCACGAGCTCAGACGCCCTCCACGCTCACTGGGTCGTCGAGGGCATCACCTCCGCCGTGGCCTCGCCCGCCGTAAGCCTGACGGTCTGCGCGACCGGCAGACGGATAGCATCGGCGACCGTGACGCGCCTCGTGGGCACGAGGCTCACGCTGCCATCCAGACCGCGCCCCTCGGCGTCGGTCAGGTGGAAATGCACCAATGTCATGAGTGCTCCTTCCTTGTAAGGCTCCCGGTGACGCTGATGATGATGGCGTCCATGCTCAGGCCTCGGTGAGGATGAGGGTGGCGGCGTCCAAGCCGGATACCGCGCGCACGCCGGCCCAGCGCCCGCCCCCTCCGCACGAGAACCGCATCTGTTCGCCGTCGGTGGAGAGGAGGGTGATGCCGTTCGTGTCGAACGGGTTGGCCACCAGCGCGGTCAGGCTCGAGGAGCCGGCCTGCCGGAGAAAGGCATAGAAGTATGGCAGTCGTGTCGTGCCGTCCGTCTGCATGGCGAACGAGTTGAAGCAGCACAGCCATGTCCTGTCGGAGACGCGGACCGCGTATCCCTGCGCCGCGTTCTCGTATCCGACGAGCTCCCTGTACTCCACCGGGCCTGTCTGCGCGACGGCGGTGATGGTGCCGTCCGCGGCGGCGGTGATGGTCTTGCCGTCGGGCTTGACGCCGCCGATCGCGCCCGCCGTCGCCGCGGGCAGGTCAAGGTTGAGGGTGCCGTCCACGGCGACATGGATGCCTTTGCCCCCTCCCCTGACGATGCCGAGCGCGTCCTGCGTGGCCTTCTTCAGGCCGATGGTCGTGTTCTCGGTGCCGTGGAACTCGATGCCGTCGGGCATGGCGTTGTCTCCGAGTTTGAACGACAGGCCGAGTTTCTCGCCGTCGCACACGACGACGGGGAACGTGCGGGCGTCCGTGTAGTCGACCTTGCTGACCTTGACGCCGCCGAGGGTCGTGTCGCTCGCGACGGGCAGCTCGTACTGGGCCGCGGCGGCGTCGAGCGTGCCGTCGGCGCGCACGCTCAGGTTGTTGCCGGGCTTGACGACGCCGGCGACGGTGGCGGTGGCGATCTGCCCGGCATCCCCGGGATCGCCCTTGTCGCCCTTCTCTCCCCGCGGCAGGCCGAACGCGAGCGTGGCGTCGCCGGCCGCGTCCCGGGTGGCGGTGACGGTGGCGTCCTCGCCGGTGGCGAGGGTGCGGGCCGTCACGCCGGCGATCCGGCTGCCGCGCGGGATGTCGAGGATGAGGCTCATGTCGCCCGCGCCGTCGGTGGACATGCTGGCGCCCGCCTCCTGGGAGGGGTTGACGGTGTTCGCGCCCACGCCGATGATCCTGCTGCCGCGTGGCACGCCGACCATCAGCGTGTAGTCGCCCTTGCTTCCGGCCTGCAGCATGCTCGCGGTGGCGGGCTTGTTGGGGTCCAGCGTGGTGGCTCCGGCGCTGGTGACGCCCGCGCCGCGCGGGATGGACAGGTCGAGGATGCGCTGCAGGCCGCTGCCGCGCAGCGAGGACGTGGCCGGCTGGTTCGGGTCGAGGGTGGTGGTGTTGCCGCCGGTGATGCGCGCGTCCGCGATGACCTGGTTGGCGGCCGCGACCGCGTTGTTCGCGTCGGTGATGGCGTTGTTGACGCGGGTGATGGCGGCGTCGCCGTCCGCGATGAGCTGTTCGAGGCGGGTGAGGCTGTCCTGCCCCTGGGTGCTTTCGGCGTCCCAGACGGCGCGTTCGACGACGCCCTTGAAGTTGCGGGAGCAGATCTTGGCGCCGTCCGCGGTGGTGACCTCCACGCCCAGGGCGATGACGCCGGGCTTGGCGATCGCCCGCCTGGGCAGCGTCGCCCGGTATGTGGCGGTCGCCTCGCCGCTTACCGGGCTCATGGTCACGCGGTCGCCGACCTCGACGCCCGGCGCGGTGTTGTAGGCGAGCGCCACGCTTGTGATGCCGGTCGTGGAGGTGATTGGCTGGCCGTTGTCGGTGATGGCGACGGTGATGGTGCGTCCGTCCTTGTCGCCGGCGTTGAGTCGGATGTCGGCGATCCAGCTGTTGGAGAAGTCGAGGCTGATGGGTGTTTCGGTGACGTCGCGGAATCCGTCGAGGGTCATTTCCCTGTTCCTTTCGTGAGGTCGTTGAGGTGGGCGATGGCGTCGCGCAGGCGTCGGCGTGCGTCGTCTCCGGAGGTGTCCGCGGCGGCGTCATTGGCCGTGGCGAGCGCCGTCGGCTGGGGGTCGAGGATGTCGGCGACGGCGTCGAGCGCGTCCGTGATGAGCGTGACGCGGCTGGCCACGTAGTCGGGTGTGGCGATGGTGTACGAGGCTGGTTCGGGTTCGGTGACGTCGCTGGCGTCGACGCGCAGTCGGGTGCCGTCGTCGAGTTCGGCGATGAAGATGATGCCCCGGTCCTGCGCGGCCTTGAGCGCGGCGGGCTCGTATCCGGCGAGGATGCCCTCGCTGTTGCCGATGGGGTCGTGCGCCCAGTATCTGGTGATCCTTGGCATGGGTGTCCTTTCAGTTGATGCAGAATCCGTTGATGTACTCGGTCGTTGATTGGAACCAGGTGATGGTGCCGTCCGAGGAGGATGTGATTTTGGAGATGTAGTGGTGTTTGCCGTTGTAGGCGTGTGTGGTGGTGACGTGGGTGTCGGTGGTCTTGGCGACGGACAGGATGGGCGTGCTGATGCGCAGGCATCCGCCTTGCAGTTGGAGCCCGTAGTAGACCTTCGACGGGTTGGATACCTCGTACATGCCGCCCGAGTAGTCGATGTAGCCGACCTTCTTGCCCTTGCGGTAGCCGGCGAGCTGTCCGATGCTGTTGAGCTCGATGCCGTACCAGTCCTTGCTGCCGCACGCGAAGGTTCCTTCGGCGGTGATGCTGGTGGCGGTCATGCCCCGGGTGGTGAGTTCTCCGGTGTCGAGGTTCCATTGGTTGTGGCCGGCGGCATCGGAGAGCTTGCCTGTGTATATGGTGTTGGCGTAGATGCCGTTGCCGTCGGCGAGCGCGCGGAAGTCCCAGTCTCCGTTCGCCTTCTTGCTGTTGGCGATGCGCCAGTATCCGCCTCCGATGTGGATGCATTGGGTGGGGTTCTGGTCTTCGGGCTTGTCGTACACGTAGATGCCTTGGCCGGGTTTGAGGTATGTGTAGCCGCCGGTCGTGTTCATGATCTGGTTGATGCGGTTGATGAGGTCGGTGATGTATGGTTTGGTGCCGGTGGCGGCGTCGTTCCATGCGCCGGAGTTGGAGATGAGCTGGTCGAGTTGTCGGCGCCATGCGTCGTCCTGGCGGGTGATGCCTGTGGTGATGTTGCCGAGGGTGATGGTGGTGGCGGTCTGGTCGCCGGCGAGGTCCTGTTCGATCTGCAGGATGCGTCCTTCGAGGCGCAGGGGCGTGGGGAAGCTGGTGTCGATGATGTGGACGGTGTCGCCGATGTCGGTGCCTTCGGCGTTGACGCCGGCGGCGGCGAGGCTGGTGACGTCGCATTCGTATGAGACGACCGGCTGGCTGCGTGTCTTGAGCGCTTCCTTGGTGAGCGTCAGGAGTTGTTTGGGGTCTTCGCAGTCGGGGAATTCCGCGTCTGCCTCGCTGTGGATGCGGGTTCCGTTGGGGCCGGGGATGCCCCATATGGCGAGTGCCGTGGCGTCTTCGACGTAGGCCTTGCCGTCGTTGATGTCGGCGAAGCTGATCTTGCGGCTGTACCCGCCGGTCTCTTCCCCATCGTCGTCGGTCGTGGCGACGCCTTTGCCCCATCCGTAGAGGCGTGTGGCGACCTGGGTGGCGTCGATGGTGCGGCGGATCGAGGCGAGGTCCTTGCCGTAGGTGAAGCGTTTGGTGGGGGTGGTCGCGCCGCGCCGGCTGACGAGGCTGAGGGTGCGGGTCGCGATGCGCGTGCCCGTCGCGTCGGGCTGGTAGGTGGTGACGGCCTCGAGTCCGAACGTGGCGCAGATGTCCTGGATTGCGGAGAGCGCGTTGGTGTGGTAGAACGCGAGGTCGGCCTCGGTGGTTTTGGTGCCGTCGTGCACGGTGCCGAGAATCCATCGTGTGCCCGCGAGCGCTTTTTTCGCGCATGTGAGGGCGGTGGCCGTCCGGTTGCGTTTGTCCTCGATGTATGTGGAGGCGAGTTCCTGGATGGCGTCGACGCAGTGCGCGGTGGACAGTGGGAGCCGGTCGGAGCGTGACGTATCGGTGCTGTTGACCAGCCATTCTCGCCACAGGCCCATGTGGTCGCGCCATGCCACTCGGTCGCCTTTTTCGAGGTCGAGGTCGCTGAGCAGGTCGAGGTTGTCGGTGCCGTCCACGTTCTGCGTGCGCCGGGCGGCGAGGACGGTCATGGGGGCGGGTTTCGGGTTGCCCCACCGGTCGAAGACGTGGAACATGTCAGATCATCCATTCGGGTTCGTGCTCGCAGCTGCCGGCGGCGCCGGACAGGGTGAGCGTGTTCATGCCCGGCAGCAGGGCGAAGTAGTCGGTGTCGAGGCTGACCGGGGCGAGGGTGCCGTTGGCGCGCGTCGTCTGCGCCTTGCAGTCGACCAGCACGCTTGTGCCGGCCGGCAGCGTGGCGGCCGGCCTGATGCCGATGGTGTGGCCGCGCCCGTCCTTGATCGACAGGGCCGAGACGGCGCGGGAGGTCGTGAGCGTCAGGACCGGCCATGCCGGCCGGTTGCCGGTGACGTGCAGGAGGTTGGCGCCTTCCCTGAGCGCGTGACGCTGGGCGCGGCCCATGATGTGCGGGTATGCGTCCATCACGATCGTGGTGGCGCAGTCCACGCGGCATGGTCCGAGCATGCGTTCGTCCCAGTCCTTGATCGTGACGCGGCCCCGCCACTGCCCCGGCAGCTCCCGGTAGGACAGCGTCGCGAGGCGGCCGATGAGCGAGCCGAGGCGGCGGCGCGCGTCCATCATCTCGTCGTCCTCGCCGACGGTCACCACGCCGAGCGCGATCCTGCGCAGCCCGGGGTACGCGCAGCCGAGCGGGTCGTCGAGGGTCACGTCGTGGCTTCCGGCCATGCCGGGCGCGCTCTGGTATGCGACGGCCAGGTCGGGGGCCTCGATGGCGAGGACGCCGTCCGTGGCGGACAGCCCGTACCAGTCGAGCGGCCTGCCGTCGAGGAGGATGTGCATGAGAGGGTCGGCCGGCATGCGTTGGAAGACGCTCACAGTCCCATTCCTTTCCTTCGTCCCAGTTCCCTGTCCATCGCGGGGGCGAGCCGCGCCGCGACGGTGCGGTCGTCGAACACGAGGGTGACCGAGGTGCGTTCCAGCGCGTCCATCACGCCCTGGGAGATGTCCGCCACCGAGGGCCCCGGCTGTTCCGCGCCGCCCGTGAACATCTCCCTCGGAAGCTGGCGGCGGTTCATGGCCGCATACGTGTCGGCACCGTAATATCGGACGCTTTTGTCGTTGCTGACGAACTCGCCGCTGCGCAGCCTCGCGTTGGCGAGCGTGATGTTGTCCGCCTGCGCCGACAGGGGCGGAGTGCCGGGCAGCAGCCCCTCCACGATGCCGCCGCCGTAATAGCCGCGCATCGCGAAGCCGTTGCCGGCGTAGTAGCCGCCCGTGTAGGAGGTGGGACGGCCGATCATCGAGCCCTTCGTGCTGCGGATCGTCGTCTCGTTCGTGATCACGTTCGTGCGGATGGTGACGGTCTTGGACTGCAGCAGCTCGATGCCTTCCCGGATGGTGTGGATCGCGTTCGATGCGAGGTCGTTGACCCTCACGGTCGTGGTTTTCTCCGCTGGTATGAGGCGCATGCTGCCGACCATGTTGTCGACCTTGAGCTTGACGTCGCTGGTGCTCAGTCCGAGCCGGTCGAAGGCGGCTTGCAGGTCACCGGTCTGTCCGCTTGCGATGCTCGATTGGACGATGAGGTCCCTGAGCTTGTCGGTGTTCAGCCCGTACGCGTCGGCCGAGGCCTCGGCCTCCTCCTTGCTCATGCCCATCTGCTGGGCGAGCTGGATGTACTGGTCGCGGGCCCTCTGGACGATGGGCGTGATCTGCTCCAGTCCCTCGCCGTTCTTCGCGTGGGCGAGCATGGCCTTCTGCGCGGCCTCGGCCACGTCGTTCAGGGCGCTCGTGTTGTCGCGGCCCTTTTCGGTGTTGATGTCGAGCGTCCTGCCGTTCTCCCTGACCGCTTCGGATGCCTTGTCGAAGCTGGATTCCAGCGCGATAGACGCGTTGGACGCGTCCAGAGCGAAGCCGTAGTAGGTGTTGAGCGCGTCGATGACCTCGCCCAGCGCGGCGCTCGTCTCGTTGACCGCGTTCTTGGTCGCGCCGAAGCTCTCCTGCAGGATCGTGTCGGAGTCCGCGGCCTTGGCGGATGCGTCGGCGGTCCCGGCCAGCGCGTCGTTGCCGGTTATGAGGGCCGCGGTCCTGCCCATGCTGGCCTCGGTCGCGGCCTTCTCCGCCTCGGCCGCGTCCTTGGTCGCCTGCTTGAAGACGTTCTGCTGTTCGGCGAGCGCCTCGTAGGCGGCGCTTGACGGGTTGTTCCACCATTGGTCGATGAGGTTGAGGCTGGCCGCGTATTCGTCGGCCTGGGCGTGGACCTGTTCGATGGCGTCCTTGTCGCCTTGGATGGCTTTGATGTAGGTCTGGTGGCTGATGCCCATGCGGTCGATGGCTTCGGCGATGTCGTCGTATCCGCTGGCCCATCGGCTGAGGAAGTCGTCGGTGTATCGGCTGGATGAGCTGTCGGAGAGTGCCTTGCCGAAGTATTCGGCCGCGGTCTGTCCGCTCTGCAGCGCTTGGGTGAGTTCGTCCACTCGTTGTGCGGCGGCCTGCTGATCCTGCGCGAAATCGAACAATGCGAGACCGGCTGCCGTTATGGCAATGCCCCATGGGCCTCCGAGCAGGTCGATGACGCCGCTGCCCATGGTTTTCAATCCGGTCATGACGCCTGAGGTGCGACTGACGGTGCTGCCGAAAACCTCCAGCTGACGGCTCTGGGTTGAGAACGCCGCCCCGATTTGCGTGGCGCCCGTATACAGTTGCGAGCTCATGGAGATAAGCCGCTGGCCGGGGTCGAGAACCATGCCGAGATTCTTTGACAGCTGGCTGCTGCTTGAATTCAACGGTGCCATCGCGCGGTGAAGCGCGACGATGCCTCCGGCGAGCGCCGTGGAGAGGACGATGGTCTGTTGGACGGGGGCGGGCAGTTGCCCGAATCCGTCCACGAGCATGTCGATGGTCTGGACGAGCTTGCGCAGGGGGCCTTGCCCGCCTTCGCCGAGCTTGATCATCATGCTCTCGAAGCTGCCGCTGAGGTTTTCCAGGTCTCCGCGCAGGTTGTCGTTCTTGGCGGCGGCCTGCTGGGCGGCGTACCCGGAATCGGAGACCTTCTTGGTCCAGTCGGCGATGCCGTCGGCGCCCTCGTTGTAGAGCACGTTGGCGGCGCGGATCGCGTCGGAGCCGAAGATGGTGGCGAGCGCCTGGTTGCGTTGTGCCTGTGTGAGTCCGCTCATCTGGGTCTGGAGCTGGCCGGCCAGGGCTTTGAGGCCGATGAAGTTGCCTTGGGCGTCGTAGGCGCTGATGCCGAGCTCGTCCATGAGGTTCTGCGCTTTTTTGGTGGGGTTGGCGAGCGCGATGAGCATGCTTTTGAGGCTGGTGCCGGCGTCGGATCCGGTCATGCCGGCGTTGGCGAAGCTGGTGAGGGTGCCGACGGTCTCCTCCATGCTGATGCCGAAGCTGTTGGCGACCATGCCTGACTGTTGGAGGGCGTAGCCGAGGTCTCGGGCGGAGCCTTGCGCCTTGCCGGCTCCGGCGGCGAGGGCGTCGGCGATGCGGGTGGCGTCGGCTCCGGTGAGGTTGAACTGGGCCATGGCGGAGCTCATGAGTTCGGCGGCTTCGGCGACTTCCATGCCGTCGGACGCGGCGAGGTCGAGTGCGCCGTTCAGGCCGCCGGAGAGGATGTCCGACGTGCTCATGCCGGCCTTGCCGAGTTCGTTGATCGCGTCGGCCGCGTCCGTGGCGGAGTACACGGTGTCGGCGCCGGCGTCGATGGCGGCCTGGCGTAGCAGGGACATCTCGTCGGCGCTGGCTCCGGTGTTGGCCTGGACGGTCGACATGCCGGCGTCGAAGTCGGCGGCCATGCGTACGGCGGCGACGCCCAATGCGGTGGCGGCGATGCCGGCGGCGGCGATTCCGGCGGTCAGGAGCTTCGTCTTGCCGCCCGACGCCTCCATGGTGGTGGAGGTCTTCTCGGCCTCGGCGGACACCTTGGCCATGCCGGCGGTGAATTTCGACGTGTCCGCGAGCAGGCGGACGGTGATGTTGCGGTTCAGCCCGCCTGCCATGGTGGTCTCCTTATCTTGCCTTGATGGCGGTGGTCAGCGACATGGTCTTGATGCCCGCCTCGCCGTCGTGCTGTTTGCGCCAGTCCTCGGCGGCGATGTCTCGCATGAGGCTGATCTGGCACACGCCCGCCTCGGCCGTGTACCGGGTGGGCGTCAGCTCGTCGTGACATACGCTCACGGGCATGCCGCAGCGCGGGCACAGGCTGTGCTCGTAGTCGTCGAGGGCGAGCATCCAGTCGCGTTCGGTCTGGTCCCATTCGCTTTCCGGCGTGTACCCGGTGATGCGCCGGTGGCCATCGCGCTCCACGCGATAGGAGGGCTCCCACCCGAGCCAGCGCTTGTAGCTGATGCCGAGCTTGAGGCAGATCCTCAGTTCCCGGACGAGCCCCGGATTATCCTGGAGGCTTGGCCGAGGTAGTCTTTTGGGTCGATCATCCTCGCGTTGAGGTTCTGGATGGCGTACCAGACGGGCGACAGCTGCCCGTCGGACAGTTCGGGGATGATGGCGGCTATGTCCTCGACGGGCGTTTCCGGCACGCTCTTGCGGATCATCAGCCTGAGCGCGTCGGCGGTGATGTCCTCGAGGCGCTGCGCGGCGCGCCCGTCCTTCGTGGTGGTCGTGTTCGCCTCGAGCACCTGCCTCCACTGCGACAATGGCAGGGCCTCCAACGTGAGGTGCACGATCTGCCCGGAGACCTCCTCGCGCAGCTCGTCGATCTGTTTGGCGATGCGTTTGGCCGCGGCGTTCGCGCCCTCGGTGACGTGCGATGCCGCCGCCCGGGCGAGCTGCTCGCCCAGCTGCGAGATCCGTTCTGCCTTCTCCTGGTCGAGGATCAGGTCGACCTCGACGCGCTTGCGCTTGACTTCCAATGCCATGGTGCGTTCCTTGTCTCGGTTTCGCGTCCCTTTGGTGATGAGGGGGTTCCGTGCGGGGAAAGGAATGCGGAAAGCCCGCACGGAAGAATGATGGTCAGGCGTGTGAGGCCGCGGCCTCCACGATCTCGGCGGTTTCGGACTCCCAGCCTGGCGCTTGCGCGAACAGGGGGATGGTGCTTCGGATCATGGTGTTCGCGTCCGGGTTGAGGACCTTCTTCTCGCCGCACTTGACGCTCACGACGGTGAGCTTCTGCCCTGCGGCGAGGGCCGCGTCCGTGGCCATGCCGCGACGGCGCACGATGAATCCGGAGCTGCCTTCGGCCATGAGCGTGACGGCCTTGTTCTGTTCCGCGTGCTCCGTGTTCGTGTTGTCGATCACCTCGATCGAGATGTCGCCGGCGCTCTTGCGCCCGGGTGCTCCGAAGTCCTGCGTGCTGTTTTCGCGCTGGTCGCTCACGGTGTCCTGGGAGGGCTCGAAGGTCCAGCCGCCGAGCATCACGTAGTTCGAGATGTCGGTGCCTGCTTCCAGCTCGGCCATGGTCGGGCGCTTGATGTCGGCGATGGTCGGCACCCACAGTGTGGTGATGTTGCCCTCGGCGCTCGTGCCGGGGATCTCGGTACCCAGTTTCAGGGTCATGATGTTCTCCTTCGATGGGAAAGGCCACCTCGTACGGGATGGCCTTGAAGACTTCTGGTAAATGATTGGTTGTCTACGGGCGGGTCCACGTGAAGCGGAACCGCAGGACGCGCACCTGATAGCGGCGCGACGTGTCGTCGGCGGTCAGGCCGGCCGCGTACGCGCCGGAATCCGCGTCGAGGATCAGCTGCCCGACCGTGAACCCGGAGGTTTTCGCGGGCACCCGGTATTTCATCGCGGGGATGATCCGGTCATCGCAGATGACGTTGACCGCGTCGGCCGTCAGGTCCACGACCCGGATCTCCAGCCGTCCCACGTGGGCCGTGTACCGTGCCGCCTCGGTCGACCGGTGGCCGTCCGTGGTGCAGGTGGCGATGACCCACGGCGGCATCTCGGATTCGTCCGGCTCCTGGTTGAGGTACACGGGTTGGTCGAGTCCGGGGATCATGCCGAGCACGGCGGAGGTCATGTCCATGACGCTCATAATCCGATGGCTCCTATCAACATGTCGTCGGCGGCGTCGCCCACGTATTCGGCGAGCGTGGGCAACTCTTCTTCGGCGTAATGCTCGGGGGGCTTGTGCGTTCCGCCGCCTCGCGCGGTGCCGTAGAAGGCGATCGCGGCGACGGTGGGGCCCGTGTGCCCGTGTTCGCGGGTTTTGCCGGAATCTTCGGGGCCTATGTCCGCGTATATCTGCGAGCCGGTGGTCCCCAACTCGTATCTCACACGAACAACGTGCAATCCGCCGTTGCTGCTGGAATTCAGGTCGCTTTGGGTTTTCTCCTTGACGACCTGAGCCCCCTTCTTCACGGCCTTGGCGATACTGACCCCGGCCATCGCGTGAGCGGCGGCGACCCGGCGGCCGAACGCGGTCAGCTCGCCGGCGTCGATCGTGACGTCACTGCTCATTGCTGTTGCCTACTTCCTTGACGTTCCACCGGCATGCGGTGGCGTGCGTTTTCTCGGACTGCATGTTCAGCAGCCGGAACTTCCTGCCCTTGAGGTTCGGGTCCGTGGCCGCGGTGATCTCGGCCACGTCCCCGGGAGACAGGCCCGTGGTCCCGTAGGGCAGATGCAGGTAGAGCGACCACACGGGGGTGACCGCGCCCAAGGCCTGGACGATGCCGCCCTCCGTGTTCTCTGCGGCGAGGCCGCCGCTGGTCTGCACTTTGCACCGGCCCTCGTACCGGACCGTTTCGGGACTGGTCGCCTTCCCGGTGTGGGGGTCCGTGACGGGCCTGCCGTGACTGACGATCCGGCATTCGTCGGTCATGAGACCGGTCGCCCAGGAGCGCAGCCGTCTGAGGCTGGCCGGGCTGAATCCCGCGCTCATCCGGTCAGCCTCGCGTGCAGGAATCCGGGCCGGCCGTCGTCCTCCGACCAGTACGGGGACATGTCCTGGCTGGCATGTTCCCCGCGCGTGGTGGAGATGACGCCGACGCCCGCGATGAGTGGACTGGCGTCGGCCATGAGCTTGGCCAATGTGGCTTTTTCGCTGGCGGTCAGGCTCATGCCCGGCTCGTCGACCTTGCGGCTGCCGCCGTCCATCGCGTCGTCGATCTGCCTCGACCACTGCGTCTCCGCGTTCGGGTTGAGGTAGAACCGTGCGGCGCACGCGACGGTCACGTCCACCAGCTGTTCGGGCAGCGGGTTGTCCAGCGTCCCGTCGTCGTTGAGCCAGTCGCGGCCGGTCTGGGTGCGTACGAGGTTGGAGGCGGCGCGCAGCACGCGGCGGGCGCGTTTCCAGTCCGCCGAGGTCGCGTCGATGCCCTCGCCGATCCATTCGGCGAGCGCGTCCGGTTCGGCGAACGGTGGTTTTTCGGCCATGGGAGCGTCCCCTCTACTGTTGGGGCGTCACGATCGCCGCGGACTGGACTTCGGACGGCTGGTCGGCGGACGTGGGCGCGGCCATCGCGCCGGACGCGCGGAACGCGGCGAGCACGGCGTTGACCGTGGCGATGATGGCGGCGGTGTCCGCGGCGGATGCGAGGTCGGCGACGGCCGTGGCCTTCTTGACTCCGCCGATGGCGGTGCCGGCGGCGGGCAGCGCGTACGGCGTTCCGGCCCCGATAGCCGAGCGTGCCGCGGCGGCGTTCGTGGCCTTCATCACGGCCCGGCCGGTGTCGGTCGCGCCGTGGAGGGTGTCCACGGTCGGCGCGGATCCGCCGGTGATGGTCACGGGTTTGCCGGCCGCTGTTTATGTTCAATGGTTTTAAGACCGGTTGAGCGTTTGGTTTTTAGTCCGAAAGAGCGGTAGGAATTAGTCCATTTCATCGTTGATGGAAAACAAG
>JAIHTM010000382.1 GCA_022713905.1 Collinsella sp. | reverse complement strand
TTATTGAAGGAAAGGACGAACTGGGAAGACCGCTAAATACTGAAAGTGATTTTTTTGCTTTTGAGGATCGGAACGATATTTTATGGGTACACCCTAAGGGAGGAGGATTTTCTTATTTTGATTCTCAAAATAGGCGGTTAATACCTTTTAATACTACGGAGCAGCCTGTCAAGTGGAAATCAAATGACCGCTGTTTTGCTGCTTTTGTTGATAAACAAGGAAATTTATGGATGAGTACCCAGCTCAACCGACTTAAGCGTATCACTTTTATCCCTGATAAATTTCATATCTATACGCCTACTCCTCAGGATGTAGAGTTACCTGATAATGAGATCAGGGCACTGTATATAGACAAAAAACAACGTATTTGGACGGGAAGCAGAGATATGAATGTTTCTATATATGATGCCCGGCTTCGATTATTGAAAAGGATGAAATGGGGCAAAGTATATGCCATCATGCAAGATTCGGCTGGTGTTTATTGGATTTCTACTAAAGGCCAGGGATTGATAAAAGCAACAGAAACTTCAAAAGGCAATTTTGAATTACAGCATTTTAAATATAAAGCTGATGACCCCTATTCATTGAGTAATGATAATATTTACTTTACTTTTCAGGATAGTAAGCAGAGACTTTGGGTAGCTACTTACGGAGGTGGATTGAATTTGATTGAAACTATGCCTGATGGTACTTTAAGATTTATCAATCATCGCAATTTGTTAAAGAGATATCCGATAAGTCATTTTTATAAAGTCAGACATATTACTGAAGATAATCAAGGGCGTATCTGGGTGTCTACAACAGCAGGGATTTTACAATTTAAGGTTTCTTTTCATTGTCCTGAAGAAATAGATTTTCATTCTATATGCCGTGAGCAGGGGAATGTGAATAGCCTTAGTAATAATGACGTACAAATGATTCAATGTATGGATAATGGGAAAATTTTTGCCATTACTTATGGCGGAGGGTTAAATGAGCTTTCTCCCATGGGGCTCCATTCTTATCAATGTAAATCCTTCACACAGAAAAATGGACTTATTTCAGATATTATTTATTCTATGCACGAGGATAAACAAGGGAATTTATGGTTGGTGACGGGTGGTGGATTAGTGAAATTTGTAGCTTCGGCCGAACAGATTCAGTATCCTAGTGAGCATATCGCATTTAATATGCATTTCAGTGAAGGTGTGGGGGCAACAGATGGCAGGCAGATTTTTTTTGGTACTAACCGAGGTTTGTTCTATTTTACCCCTGAGAATATCCATAAAACAGATTTTATACCACAAATATTTTTCTCTTCTATTTGGGTAAACAATCAGGAACTGACTCCCAGAAAAACTCCTTCTATTTTGTCTGTTAATCCTGATGATAGCAGGGATATGCAGTTACCTCCTAATAATCATACCCTCAGACTGGTATTTTCTGCTCTAGACATGACCAATACGGAGTATATTCAATATGCTTACAAGTTAGACGGTTTTGATAAAAACTTTCGTTTGACGGATAACGGGCATGAGGCCAACTATACTAATCTTCCTCCGGGAAAATATGTATTTCGTGTAAAGTCTACC
>JAIHTM010000381.1 GCA_022713905.1 Collinsella sp. | reverse complement strand
TCCGACGAAACCATCGAACACGATGCGGTCGGCCAAAGCGTCCACCGATTTCTGCGGCCAGCCCACGACCTCGCTTATCCCCGCCATGCTGTCCGGCACGGCGATGGACAGATTCTTAAGCTCGTTTCGTCCGTCGTAGTATTTGGTGCGCAAAAGGTTACGTTCGAGCTTCTGGGACCATTGACGTATCATCAAATCCCACGGTTCTCGGCATTCCTCGGGCAGATTATCGACCTGCACGCCTTCAAGATTCGGAATCTGCATCAGAATGCCACCGCCTTCGCTCTTCTTCCCGGATGACGTTTGGAAGTCTTGACGTTCCAATACGCGAGAGCCACCGCTTCCACGGGACTCACGTCGATGTTCTCCATGGACGTCTCGTAGCCGAACCCGTCTCCGATTTTCCTGTGCTTCGCATGACCCACCGCCTCGTCAAGCAGAGGCTGGCCGAAATGGGTAAGCCCATGGTCGTTCACGGCCTGTTCGAGCATCGAACAAGCGTCCGCCACGTCGGAAGGGCGCGGAACCACGATCACTCTTTTGGACACGCCCTTGTCGATGAGGCTGTTGACCAGGGTGGGCGCTCCCACGCGCCCGTCGATGATGATGCCGATGGCGTTGCGCCACCGTTCCGCACCGTCTTTCTCGGCGGTCAGCCAGTCGGCCAGCCAGCCGGTGCCGCCACGCATGCTGCGCGAGGCGATGACCTCCACGTGAGGCAATTCACCCGACTTGCGGGGCGGGCGCACGCACGCCACGAGGGTGACGTTCGCGCCGTCCGCGCTGAACTTGACCGCATACGAGTTGTAGCCGTCCATGCAGGGCTTGTCGGTCTTGCATTCGGCCCAAGCATCCAAGTCGATGTCGGACAGCGCGCCGGCCTGATCGTTCCACCAGCCGAGACGTTCGCGGGCGAAACCGTCAGGGGTCATCTTCTCCGACTCGGAAACGACCACGCTTTTCAGCAGTCGGGTGCCGAGACTTGGATTGTATTGGTACCAGCGTTGCTGGTCGTGCACGTCGCCTATCTCGGTCGCCGCCCATTCGAACCAGCACAGGTTCTTCGGCGGCTTGTCCCTGTGCGCGTTGCGGCGCATGCGCGCGAACACCGTGCCCGGCGAGGTCGGCGGTGTGGGGGTGCCCGTGTAGATGGTCAGCGGGTTGCCGGAGGGTGCCGACGAGATGGCGGGCTGTATGGCCTCCATCTGCTCGTCGGTCAGCTCCTGCGCCTCGTCGCACACCAGCACGTCCACCGTGAAGCCACGGCCCGAACTCTTCGAACGGGCGATGAACTCAATGCTGCCACCGTTCTTCAACACGATGGCCTCCTGGCCGTTCGTGGCTCGAATGTAGGTGACCAGTTCCGACAGTTCGGGGAACTTGCGCGCGTTCTCGAAGTAGTATTTCATGCGCAGGAAATGCTTGCGGCAGGTCTTCACCTCATGCGCCGTGTGCAGGATCTTCATGCCGAGGATCGCGGCAAGGTACAGCTCCGTGAACTCGAGAATCGCGTTCTTGCCGTTCTGGCGCGGCACCGCGCACCCGCAATCCGACGCCGCCCATTGCAGCTTCGAATCCGTGGCGAGC
>JAIHTM010000380.1 GCA_022713905.1 Collinsella sp. | reverse complement strand
GCTCGCCACGGATTCGAAGCTGCAATGGGCGGCGTCGGATTGCGGGTGCGCGGTGCCGCGCCAGAACGGCAAGAACGCGATTCTCGAGTTCACGGAGCTTTATCTCTCCGCGATCCTCGGCATGAAGATTCTGCATACGGCGCATGAGGTGAAGACCTGCCGCAAGCATTTCCTGCGCATGAAGTACTACTTCGAGAACGCGCGAAAGTTCCCCGAACTGGCGGAACTGGTCACCTACATTCGGGCCACGAACGGCCAGGAGGCCATCGTGTTGAAGAACGGTGGCAGTATTGAGTTCATCGCCCGTTCGAAGAGTTCGGGCCGTGGTTTCACGGTGGACGTGCTGGTGTGCGACGAGGCGCAGGAGCTGACCGACGAGCAGATGGAGGCCATACAGCCCGCCATCTCGTCGGCACCCTCGGGCAATCCGTTGACCATCTACACGGGAACGCCGACACCGCCGACCTCGCCGGGCACGGTGTTCGCGCGCATGCGCCGCAACGCGCACAGGGACAAGCCGCCGAAGAACCTGTGCTGGTTCGAATGGGCGGCGGACGAGATAGGCGACGTGCACGACCAGCAACGCTGGTACCAATACAATCCATCGCTCGGCACCCGACTGCTGAAGAGCGTGGTCGTTTCCGAATCGGAGAAGATGACGCCGGACGGTTTCGCCCGCGAGCGTCTCGGCTGGTGGAACGATCAGGCCGGCGCGCTGTCCGATATCGATGTTGACGAGTGGGCCAAGTGCAAGACCGACAACCCCTGCATGGATGGCTACAACTCGTATGCGGTCAAGTTCAGCGCGGACGGCGCGAACGTCACTCTCGTGGCGTGCGTGCGCCCGCCCCGCAAGTCGGGTGAATTGCCGCACGTGGAGGTCATCGCCTCGCGCAGCATGCGCGGCGGCACCGGTTGGCTGGCCGATTGGCTGACCGCCGAGAAGGACGGTGCGGAACGGTGGCGCAAGGCCATCGGCATCATCGTCGACGGGCGCGTGGGAGCGCCCACTCTGGTCAACAGCCTCATAGACAAGGGCGTGTCCAAAAGAGTGATCGTGGTTCCGCGCCCTTCCGACGTGGCGGACGCTTGTTCGATGCTCGAACAGGCCGTGAACGACCATGGGCTCACCCATTTCGGCCAGCCTCTGCTTGACGAGGCGGTGGGTCATGCGAAGCATAGGAAAATCGGAGACGGGTTCGGCTACGAGACGTCCATGGAGAACGTCGATGTGAGTCCCGTGGAAGCGGTGGCTCTCGCGTATTGGAACGTCAAGACTTCCAAGCGTCATCCGGGAAGAAGAGCGAAGGCGGTGGCATTCTGATGCAGATTCCCAGTCTTGAAAACGTGCAGGTCGATAATCTGCCCGACGAGTGCCGAGAACCGTGGGATTTGATGAACAGCATGGCGGGGATAAGCGAGGTCGTGGGCTGGCCGCAGAAATCGGTGGACGCTTTGGCCGACCGCATCGTGTTCGATGGTTTCGTCGGAGTCGGCGACGACAGCCGCGATCCGTTGGGTTTGGATTCGATTCTTTCAGACAACGACTTCGACGTGGAATTGCCGCAGGCCATCCGCAGCGCGCTCACTCACTCATGCTCGTTCCTGAATGTGCGCAGCGCGGAACCGGAAGACGGTCTGCGTTCCAAGGTGTCCGTGTCGTTCCGCAGCGCGCTCTATGAGACCGGCCTGTGGGATTACGCCCGTCGCGGCCTGTCGGCGGCGTTGTCGATAACCGATATCGACCGCTCCCAGTACGCGCAGGCGAACACCATCGTGCCTTCCGAACTCATGCTCTACATGCCCGGCTACACGATTCGTATACGCCGCACGCAATCAGGCCGCTATCATGCGGACGCTCCCCGGAACACGTACATGGATCATGTGCCCGTTTACCTGATCCCCTACCATCAGGACCTG
>JAIHTM010000379.1 GCA_022713905.1 Collinsella sp. | reverse complement strand
GGGCAACGCATACACGCCGGGGATTTTGGAACGGGCGGCGCACTGTCACGCCGCCCGGTGGGTCTTTGTACCATCATTTTTTCTAAAGGGTTTTCGGTAAAAAGCGTCATGCTTCCTCGTCCTCCTGTTCTTCATCAGAAAGCCCGTCCCCCTCGTCCTCGTCGTAATCGTCAAAATCGAAATCTTCAAGGTCGGTGTCGCCCTTGACGTTCTGCTTTGGCTTCATAAACTTAAAATAATAGAACGCGCCCCCGCCGCCAAGAAGTGCCACGACAAGGAAAAGCACAAGCCCGCCTGTATTGCCTTTCTCTTTGGGCTGCTCTGTTGGTTTCTCGGTTTCCGGCTCCGCTTCCTTGCCGCTGCAAGCGGTCATGTTGTCCTTGCAGACAGGGCAGCTCACATTTACCTTTCCGGCTTCGCATTTATCGGTGCAACTGCAAACGGCGGGCGGGGCTGCTTCGGTGCTTCCGTCCTCCATGAGTGCCATAAGGTCGGCTTCGTCCACTTGATTAAGGAAATGTACGGTGTCCTCGCCCTCGTCGTCCCGGTCGATAAGGATATAAAAGTAATTGCCGTTTTTGGTCGTCACTGTGATAAGCTGCTTGTTGCCGCCGAAATCGTCTACAAGGGTCGCGTTCCCGTCCGGGGTAAGGGGTTCTTCCTTTTCGGGTTCCTCATAGACAACGCCGCTGTCGTCGGTCGCGTCCTGTCCCTCCGGGGTCTGTGCAAAGGCGGTGACGGAAAAGCCGCCCGTCAGCATGAGGGCGGCGCAGAGTGCGGTCAAGGTTCTAAGGATTTTCTTATTCATTCTCGGTGTCCTCCATTTCTTCGGTGTCGTGGTCTGCGGGTTCTGCGGGGTAGCCCGGCGCGGCTTCCATGCCCGGAATACCGCCGCCGGAAAGCATAGCGGAAAGCTCATGCGGGGAAAGGCGCATGGAGCGCACAAGCTGTACGATTTGCAGGTTTTCCGCTTCGGTTTTCTGCGCTTCAAGCCCCCTTAATCTGTTCTGGTACTCGGTGATTTTCTCGCGGGTCTTTGCAATCTCTTTGTCGATACGTTCAATTTTGTTCATAGCCATCAATAAATTTCTCCTTTCTTTGCTCAAAAATATGTTAATTCCAGTTCATCAGCCCATAGCCTTTGATACAGGAGTAATTGACGGGGTAGCTCTTTATCTTGCAGGCGTCGCCGGAATTGCCCTCGACGGTATAGACGCGCTCCCCGTCCGTTCCGATAACAAGCCCCACATGGTCTGCGCTCCCGTCCCCGTCCCAGTCGAAAAAGATAGCGTCGCCGGGGGCGATATTCTCATAGCCCCTCGCGCCCCATTGCCCGCGTGACTGGAACCAGGGTACGCCCTGTGACTGGCACCCGGCAAAGCGCGGCTCGCTCTTTCCGGCTTGATTGTAGCACCATGAAACGAAACAGGCGCACCATTCCACGCGGCTGTTAAATCCGTACCAGCTCCAAAAGGGTCGCCCGCCCACGTTGCCGACTTGCCGCTTCGCAAGGTCTACAACGGCGGTGTTGCCGGGGCGTGTGCCGTTTACAAGCTGTACGCCGCTTAAATCCTCGGACGCGCCCATAT
>JAIHTM010000378.1 GCA_022713905.1 Collinsella sp. | reverse complement strand
ATTTAGAACTATACTGAATCATGTCCTGCCCCCACAAATCCGAACATAACAAAATATGATGATAACCATAATCGTAATGTTGAGCTTCATCACCATATCCCATTGTATCAAATTTATACAAATAGGCATACATACCGTTCAAACCTGCCACCGGATCAACTTCATCCATCTGATCACTAGTAATGATATCACCAGATTCAGCCTCAAAAAAACTATCAGAACAACTGCTAAACAATCCTACCATGGCTGCAAAAGCCGTATATTTTAAAATTTTTTTCATGCTTTCTTGTTTTATCAATTAAAATTTCATTGTTATACCACCAGAAATACTACGCAATGCCGAATAATTATAATTTGATTCGCCATTCCAATTTGTACGAGGGTCATAACCTTTACGAGCAGAAAGTAGTGCTACATTGTCTGCCACAAAATATACTCTTAAGCTCTCGCAACCCAATTTTGCAATCCAATTCTTCGGCAATGTATAACCTACAGAAATATTTTGCAAACTTAAATACGAAGTTGAAGTCAAGAAACGGGTAGAAGTAGAATTGTTATTACTTTCTTTTGCATTTAATTTTGGCACATCAGTATATTTATTTTCCGGTGTCCAAGCATTTAAAATATCATTATGATAATTTGTTCCTGCACCCTGAGCGCTATTCATCAAAGTTGCATAGGTATAATCATAGCCTTGTCCTCCTAATTGATAAGTAAGTGCAATACTAAAATCGAATCCATAAGCATTTAATGAAGTACTAATACCACCATACAAATCAGGCAAGGCACAACCTGCTTTATAATCCGTCGCCTCGCTATATGTCTTAGTTGTTTCTTTAGTCGTATTTCCATTCTTATCAGTAACATCTTTATACCACATAGCCTTTCCGTCTTCCGGATCTACACCAGCCCATTCTTTTATATAATAGTCGTAGTACGAACCTCCTTCAACCATTTTGAAAATACCATTCCAAATACCGGACTCTCTTTTTTCTTCCGGTAAAGTCAAAATTTTGTTTTTATAGGTAGTTGCATTAACAGAAATATTCCAATTAATCTTACTTGTGCGAATAATGTCCCCACTTAATTCTACTTCAAATCCGGTATTGCGCATATCACCAATATTATCCGGATAAGAATTAGAACCGGTACTAGCTGCTAAAGGACGGTTAAACAACAAATCTTTTGCATAGCGGGAGAAAAATTCAAAGCCTCCACTCAAACGTCCGTTTAATACGCTAAATTCAATACCTGTATTAAAATTATAGTTAGTTTCCCACTTTAATTTATCATTACCCTTATATGTTTGAGTAATTGCGGGTTGTCCGTTATTGTTGCTCACACTGAATTGATCCATATAAGCATAACGGTTACGCACCCCATTCAACAACAAGTAGTCATTACCTTGCGAACCATAGCTAACTTTAAACTTTAAGTTATCTAACCATTCAACGTCCTTCAAAAAATTTTCCTCTTTCAGTCTCCAACTAGCACCTACAGACCAAAAATTCCCCCAACGATAATCTGGATGAAATACTGAAGAAGCATCACGACGATAACTTCCCGAGAAGTAATATCTATCCTTATAATTATATTCC
>JAIHTM010000377.1 GCA_022713905.1 Collinsella sp. | reverse complement strand
CGTGGAGCCGCCGTCGTCCACGAGGCGCTTCGCGTCGAACGTGATCTTCTTCTTCCGGTGGGTGCCTGGCAGCCACACGGTGATCGTCTTCCTGGTCTGTTTGGCGACGAGTCTGCGGTTGAACGTGATGGGGATGACGGGCGTGCTTTGCAGACCGGCCATGATGTTCGTCATGTCGTATGCCTGGCCGAGTTTCGCGTCGCGGACCTTGAAGCCGGTGTCCTTGAGCGTGTACGTGAGGTGCTGGCCGCGGATCGTCACGTCCACGCCTCGGATGTCGAGCATGTCCTTCCAGTCCTCGAAGTTCTCCGCCGTGGACGAGGTCAGGTCGATCAGCATGCGGATCCGGTCCTTGGTTCCCATGCCCTTCGCGGACGCGTAGATCTCCTCCATCGACATGCCGTACCGGCGCTCCAACGGCTCCCCGCCCGAGGCCTTCCGCGCCGTCGCCTCCGGTTCGTTCACGCTCCGCACGGGTGCTTCATCGTCGTATTTGGGGTCGCGTGCCGGCGGCGTTCCGTCGTCGCCTCCGGCTGTCGCACCGTCCCGCATCTTGCGCGTCTGTTCTTCCACGACGGGGTTGAACACGACGCTCAGCCCCTCGCGGCGGCATATCTCGTCGCTGACCGCGCGCCACTGTTCGATGATGTCCTTGGGCAGCTCGGCCTTCAGATGCTTCCCGTACCGGGAGGCGGCGCACACCATGATGTGGTCGTGCAGGTGGTGCCGGTCGGTGTGCGTGGCGACCACGAACTTGTATTCGCCGCCGGTGATCCGGCGCGCGAATTCCACGCCGAGCTCGTGCACCTTCTCGGGCGTCACGGGGTCCTTGGGACTGAAGCTGAGCTTGATGTGGTAGGCCAGCCGGCTGTCCTTCCGGATGCCTTGCGGCGACCTGCGGTTGTCGTCGAGCATGCCTTCGGCCAGCGCGTCGTAGTCCGTCCTGGTCCGCTCGTAGTTGGAGCTGACTAGTCTTCCGCCGTCGGTCTTGGCGGGATCGATGATGTACGCCATCGCCCCGTTGGAGCCGCCGAGATTCGATTTCACGGGCCTGCCGAGCTTGACCACGGCCATGCTCACACGTCCTTCCGGGCTTCGCGCCTGTCGGCGAACAGGTCGCCGAGCAGGCGCTCGATGCGGGCGAACGACGCGCGGAGCTCGGCCACCTGCCCGGCGGTGATGTGCTCGTTCGCGTTGGCCCAGTGGGCTATCTGGTTGACGTTCACACCGATGCGGCCGATCTCTCTGGCGAGCGGCTCGGGGTCCGTCAGCGGCCTGATCTCGGTGACGTGGATGCGCCGTTCGGACAGCATCCTGCGGGCATAGGAGCTGAACGACCGGTGCTCCGGCGCGTACCTGGTCAGCTCCTCATACAGATTCCGCACCCGCTCCCACTCGTCCTGAGTGAACGTGATTCGCTTGCAGATGTTCCGATCTCTGCCTGCTGCCCAGCTCATTCCACACCTCTCTTGGAGGTGCGGAGTTGGGTTTTCTGTGATGCCGCGCGAGCGGTCTGGAGGCTCTGCCGACTATGGGGTACGGGTCTTCCCGGCAAGCCGATTCGCACCGCGAATCGAGTGATTGTAGCTACAATCACGTCGCTTG
>JAIHTM010000376.1 GCA_022713905.1 Collinsella sp. | reverse complement strand
CAAGCGACGTGATTGTAGCTACAATCACTCGATTCGCGGTGCGAATCGGCTTGCCGGGAAGACCCGTACCCCATAGTCGGCAGAGCCTCCAGACCGCTCACGCGGCATCACAGAAAACCCAACTCCGCACCTCCAAGAGAGGTGTGAAATGAGCTGGGCAGCAGGCAGAGATCGGAACATCTGCAAGCGAATCACGTTCACTCAGGACGAGTGGGAGCAGGTGCGGAATCTGTATGAGGAGCTGACCAGGTACGCGCCGGAGCACCGGTCGTTCAGCTCCTACGCGCGCAGGATGCTGTCCGAACGACGAATCCACGTCACCGAGATCAGACCGTTGACGGACCCCGAGCCGCTCGCCAAAGAGATCGGCCGCATCGGTGTGAACGTCAACCAGATAGCCCACTGGGCCAACGCGAACGAGCACATCACCGCCGAGCAGGTGGCCGAGCTCCGCGCGTCGTTCGCCCGCATCGAGCGTCTGCTCGGCGACCTGTTCGTCGACAAACGCGAAGCCCGGAAGGACGTGTGAGCATGGCGGTGGTCGAGCTCGGCAGGCCCGTGAAATCGAATCTCGGCGGCCCCAACGGGGCGATGGCGTACATCATCGATCCCGCCAAGACCGACGGCGGAAGACTGGTCAGCTCCAACTACGAGCGGACCGGAACGGACTACGACGCGCTGGCCGATCCAATGCTCGAAGACAACGAGAACTCTCCCAAAGGCATCCGGAAGAACAGCCGTCTGGCGTACCACATCAAGCTGAGCTTCAGTCCCGACGACCCCGTGACACCGGAGAAGGTGCACGAGCTCGGTGTGGAGTTCGCACACCGCATCACCAGTGATGAATACAAGTTTGTGGTCGCCACGCACACCGACCGGCACCACCTGCACGACCACATCATGGTGTGCGCCGCCTCCCGGTACGGGAGACATCTGAAGGCCGAGCTGCCCAAGGACATCATCGACCAGTGGCGCGCGGTCAGCGACGAGATATGCCGCCGCGAGGGGCTGAGCGTCGTGTTCAACCCCGTCGTGGAGGAACAGACGCGCAAGATGCGGGACGGTACGACAGCCGAAGGCGACGACGGAACGTCGCCGGCGCGCGACCCCAAATACGTCGATGAAGCACCCGTGCGGAGCGCGAACGAACCGGAGACGAAGGCGCGGAAGGTCTCGGGCGGGGAGCCGTTGGAGCGCCGGTACGGCATGTCGATGGAGGAGATCTACGCGTCCGCGAAGGGCATGGGCGTCAAGGACAGGCTCCGCATGCTGATCGACCTGACCTCGTCCACGGCGGAGAACTTCGAGGACTGGAAGGACATGCTCGACATACGAGGCGTGGACGTGACGGTCCGCGGCCAGCACCTCACGTACACGCTCAAGGACACTGGCTTCAAGATCCGCGACGCGAAACTCGGCCAGGCATACGACATGACGAACATCATGGCCGGGCTGCAAAGCACGCCCGTCATCCCCATCACGTTCAACCGCAGACTCGTCGCCAAGCAGACCAGGAAGACGATCACCGTGTGGCTGCCAGGCACCCACCGGAAGAAGAAGATCACGTTCGACGCGAAGCGCCTCGTGGACGACGGCGGCTCCACG
>JAIHTM010000375.1 GCA_022713905.1 Collinsella sp. | reverse complement strand
GTTACTTCCCCTGCACCATGGTGAGGGAAATCTTCTTGCGGTCGCGATCAACCTTCTCGACCCATACCTTTACCGTGTCGCCGACGCGCACCACGTCGCTCGGGTGCTTGACGAAGCGGTTGGCCAGTTTGGAGATGTGTACGAGGCCGTCCTGGTGCACGCCCACGTCGACGAAGGCACCAAAGTCGACGACGTTGCGCACCGTGCCCTTGAGCTCCATGCCGGGCTCCAGGTCGTCGATGGAAAGCGCTGAGCGGCTAAAGACCACCTCGGGCGCGTCGTCTCGCGGATCGCGGCCGGGCTTCTTGAGCTCGTTGACAATGTCGATGAGCGTCAGGGTGCCGCAGTCCAGGTCGCTTGCCAGCGCCGAGATGCTGCCCAGACGGCGCTCGATGTCGGGCACGCCGCCACGGCTGAGCTCACTGGCCGCCACACCTGCGCGCTCCAGGACGGCCGTGGCCACCTCGTAGCTTTCGGGGTGGACACTTGTCGCGTCGAGCGGGTTCTTGCCGTCGCTGATGCGCAGGAAGCCCGCGGCGTTGAGGTATGCCTTGGGTCCCAGCTTGGGGACCTTCTTGAGCTGGCGGCGATCGGTAAAGGCGCCGTTTTCCTCGCGGTAGGCCACGATGTTCTTGGCCACGCTCGGCGTAATGCCCGATACGTATCCCAGCAGGCTTGCGCTCGCGGTGTTCACGTCGACGCCCACACGGTTGACGACGTCCTCCACCACGTGGCCCAGGGTGCGCGAGAGCTCGGCCTGGTCAAGGTCGTGCTGGTATTGGCCCACGCCGATGGACTGAGGCGGAATCTTGACGAGCTCTGCCAGTGGGTCCTGCAGGCGGCGACCCAGGCTCATGGCACCGCGCACGGTGACGTCCAGGTCGGGATGCTCCTGGCTGGCGAGCTCGGAGGCGGAGTACACCGACGCGCCGGCCTCGTTGACGATGGTGTATCGCAGCCCGGGCGCCTGCTCGGCAATGAACTCCGAGACGACTTCTTCGGTCTCGCGGCTGGCGGTGCCGTTGCCGATGACGATGGTGTTGACGCTGTCCTTCTTGACGAGGCGGGCGAGCTCGCGCTTGGTGCCGGCGACGTCGTGGCGCGGCTTGGTGGGGTAGACCACGCCGTGGTCGAGTAGTTTGCCGGTCTCGTCCATGACGGCGACCTTGCAGCCGGTGCGGTAGCCCGGATCGAGCGCGAGCACGCGGGCGCCACGGACGGGGCGTGCCGAGAGCAGGCCTTCGAGATTCTTGGCAAAGACGTTGATGGCCTCGGTCTGGGCGCGAACGGTGAGTTTGGCGCGGGCCTCGCGCTCCAGTGAGGGGGCCATGAGGCGCTTGTAACCATCAGCGATGGCGGCATCGAAGATGGGAGCAAACGCGCCCTGGCGTCGGGGCCAACGGCTGCCGAGGCGTGCCGTGGCGGCAGCGCCGTCGACGTTCACGCGCACACGGAGCTTGCCCTCGCGTTCACCGCGGTCGATAGCCAGCACGCGGTGGTTGGGTATACGGCGCAGCGGCTCATCATAGCTGTAGTACGGCTCGTAGGGAGTCTTCTCGGTGGGATCGGTGGCCTCGACGACGATATCGGCGGTGTTTTGCGTAAAGG
>JAIHTM010000374.1 GCA_022713905.1 Collinsella sp. | reverse complement strand
ATCCAGGACCAGTGCGCCCGGGTCCAGTTGCCCTTCCTGCGGCCGGTGGGCGTCCTCTCGTCGAAGGCGAACCCGTGCCTGAGCAGGAACTTGGAGAGCCGCTGCTTCGCGCGCGAGAGGTCGTCCCTCGCGTCCTCGAGCGCCCTGGTCAGGTCGCGGGCGGCCTCGCACTCGTCGTCGGGGACCCACACCTCGACCACGTTGCCGACCGACAGCATGCGGGCGAGGAACTCGGCGTCGTTGCGGTCGTTCTTCCTGCGCCTGTCCGCGCTGGGCTTGATCATCTTCGAGACGGCGCCGACCACGCAGTCGACCCCCAGGCCGGAAAGCCTCTTCTGCAGGTCGAAGCCCGTGACCCCGGACTCGTACACGCACCTGGCCCTGGGGTCCACGGAACGGACCCACCCCGCGACGGCGCCGGCGTCGTAGCCGAAGGTCGCGGCACGTACCTCCCCGGTCATGACGTCGAGGGAGACGGCCTTTATCGAGCGGGCGTGGACGTCGAGGCCGATGAAGGTGGTAGTATCGAGCATGGGAGCCCCTTCCATGAATGCGGCGTGGCCGCCACGGTTGGATTAGACACTCACCATTGTCGGCCTAATCCGCGGTCTTTCATGCAGCAGGGGCTCTCAATGTTTTTATGTCCTGCTCATATCGTCTGTGCCGGCACTTTGGGACACTCCTTGGCATGGCCAGCCTAGCGAGCAGCAAAAGTCGTCATAAGAGGCCCGTCCCAAATGGGCTGGTTTCAAAAGCATGGCGGATTACGGGGCTGGACCTGCATTACTTAACCATGGGAAAGATCGCGAAATTAAAACCGCATGTAGAGGGCTTATCAAAAATCGAAAATTGCCGGTATGGATGGGGGTCTCCGAATCAGCCCCGTAATCCGGCATAGTTTTGAAATGGCACTAAAGTAGGCACAAGCTAAATACCAATTCCAAGGATAGTTGCGGTGGAATAGTTCCTGGATGCCGGGGTTTTGGCGGAAATCAGGAACTATTTCACCGCAATTGAGGTGGGACTGGGTGGATGTCGGGGTAGCTAAAAGAGCCCCGTCCTAAATTAGCTGCTTAGGTTGGGTCGATGTCCATGCTGGCGGCGAGGTCGATGCTGGTGCCGAGGAGGTCTTCCAGTACGACGTCGCCCATGCGGATGGGGGCGTTGACGACCAGGCCTCGGATGAGGTTCATGGCTTGGGCGTGGAGTTCTAGCGGGATGGCCTTGGCGGTGCGGACAGGCAGCAGCGTCTCGTCGCCGCCAGATACTGCTACGGTAGTGGTGAGCACGCGCATGGGGCAGGTGAGCTCCTGATGTGCGAACTTATTACCGCGCGGACAGCTGTTGCCGGTCACGGAGCGCACCTCTACCACGGCGCCGTCTGCGTCACGCTCTACCTCTACGGTCAGGAGACACTCGGATGGGCAGGTGGTGCAGTTGAACTGCAGCGTATCGATTGCGTTATTGCTCATGAGCTATGCCTCCTCGATGGGATTGACGGACAGGACAATCTCGCTGACACCCAGGTCGAGCGCTTGTTTGATGACCTTTGCCGGCATTGGAAAGCTTTCCATGACGCTTGGCTTAAATGCACGGACCTTGCCTACGA
>JAIHTM010000373.1 GCA_022713905.1 Collinsella sp. | reverse complement strand
TGTCGTAGCGTCCTGAGCAGTATATTTCCCGTTAGCAAGGTCATAGGCTGCCTTTACCGACTTTGGCGTTGCCGCCAGCATTTCAGATGTGCTGTTGGTCGCGTTGCTAAGCTGAACTATCCCTTTCTGTGCTGTCGTTGCATCCTGTGCGGTGTATTTCCCGTTAGCCAGCTCATACGCGGCCTTAACGGCTTTTGGCGTTGCCGCCAGTGACTCGGAAGTGCTGTTAGTCGCACTGCTGAGCTGTACTATCCCCTTTTTCGTCGTGCTCGCATCCTCAAGCGCCACGGCGGATGCAATATCCTCTGCCCGTTTTGCCGCTGTCTCAGCGCGCGTTGCCGCGGATTCCGCCGTACTTTTGCTCTGAGCTGCCGCCGTCGCACTGCCAGCTGCCTCTGTCGCCTTCGTGGATGCCGTCGTGGCGCTGCCCTTTGCTGCTGACGCCTGTCTGGTCGCCTCATCTTTTGAAGCAGACGCAGATGATGCCGATGACGCCGCCGAACTGGCGGACGATGCGGCAGCCGTTTTTGAGGATTCTGCGCTGGTTTCCGACGCTTTCGCGTTCGTCTTGGATGTCTTCGCTGCGGAAGCAGACCTCGCTGCTGCGCTGGCCTGTACAGCGGCTTCGCCAGCCTTCGTTGTGGCTGTTGAAGCAGACGATGCAGCACTTTCTGCCGATTTTCCGGCGGCGGTGGCACTGGCTGAGGCCTGCCCGGCACTTGTTGACGCGGCACTGGCAGATAATGCAGCCGCTGTTTTTGAGTCTGCCGCAGCTGAGGCGCTCTGTCCCGCTGCCGTTTCAGAAGACCTGGCGTTCGTCTCGGACGTTTTTGCCGCCTTCGCAGAATTTGCTGCCGCCGTTGCCGAGGAAGCTGCGCTGCTGGCGCTCGAGGCTGCGTTCGTTTCTGATGATTTTGCCGCCTCTTTTGAAGCCGACGCATCCCGTGCTGAAGTGGCTGCTTCTGACGCTTTCGTGGTCGCGGTGGATGCAGAAGTGGCTGCTGATTGTTGTGACGCTGCGGCATTCGTTTCTGACGTTTTCGCGGCACTGGCGCTGGTAGCTGCCGCGCTTTTTGATGACTCTGCAGCAGCAGCACTTTTTGCTGCTTCACGGGCCTTTGTCGATGCCGTTCCTGCGCTGGAAGACGCTGACTGAGCCGACGACGCGGCCTGTCCGGCTGACGTGCTGGCGGCACGTGCTGAGGCTGCAGCATCGGTTGCATGAGTTGCCGCCTCGCTGGCTGATGCACTGGCATCGCTGGCTGATTTTTTCGCGGCTGCCGTATTCTGTGCAACCGCGGAGGCGTTACGTGACACCTCTTCCACCATCTGCTCAAAGCGGCGCAGTGCCTCCGGTCGGACATCATCCTCCGTCATGGCACCGAGAAAATCATTCAGCGTACCTGGTCTGGAACCTTCATAGACGGTAATGGTCCCGGCATGTGAAGGCGGAAAACCTTCAACCAGCAGGGTGACGCTGTACTGACCATGCTCAACATCCATGCTGTAACGTCCGGCTTCATCCGGATTTTCAGAGGCCACCGTGTTCACCACCACCGTGCTGCTGGTCCGTCTGGCCTTCAGCACAATGGTGCAGTTCTGTACTGGTTTT
>JAIHTM010000049.1 GCA_022713905.1 Collinsella sp. | reverse complement strand
GCGTAGCTGTTAAGCTTCAGATGGTCGGCATCGGTCCAGGCCCAATCGGGGCCTGACACGCCCGGCTCGTAGTACGTCGCGCCCTCGATGATGAGGCTCTCCGCGCCCGCGGCATAAGAAGGCCCGCCCAGCAAAACGCACAGGCAGGCCATGGCGGTAAACATCTTGCAGTCCCTTTTAATGAGAAGGCAAATCGCTATAACCGAGTTTGTCCGAACATCGCGTAAGGCATGAGTCAGGTCGAAGGTGTTCATCGAAACGACAGGGACAGAGATGCCTTAATAGGTCGTCTCGATCTGGGCGAACCCCTCGTAGCTAGGATCGACGCACCTCGATAGAGAACGCGGGGGCGCAGTTTGCCGCATTCCGCTCATCGACAGTGTTGGGCCATCGCTTTAAGGAACCTGTCGATGAAAAGGAAGAGTCTGGTAGCGTATGGCCACGCGCAGGATCTACCGGCGAGCACATTGCGCAACCTTTTGCAGAGCAAACCGCTGCCAGGGCCTGGTTTGGAGACGATATTCCAGCCTAGGATGGGAGGTAATCATCATTGCGCAGCTAAATCTCCAACAATGTTGAACAAATAGGATGTCATTTGCTTGAAATCCGGATAGCTTTGGTGGTGTCGATATTAAGGGAGCTATCGGAACAGCTCATCATGGCTGCCGGTGCGTTCAAAGAAAGCTACCTCTTCGTTTGATGACCATATGACAAGCCAGTCGCCAGAGTTTGCTACGTGACATTCGTTTCGCCCTGCCCAGTTGCCGCTTAGCCGGTGCATATTATGACGTCGTTTTAATATGTCCATTGACTCGGGTGTATTCTGTAGCACCAGGTCAATTAGCTTTTGAAGCTCGGATAGATCCCATTTACGGCGCTTTGCTTTTTTCTTTAAATCGCGGGAGAAGGCTGCAGAGAACTCTGCGGTTAACGTGCTCATTGTGCCATCGCCGCAGCGATAAGATCGGCGCCATTCTCAAAACGTCCTTTTTTGCCAGATGCAAGAAACGCGTCCCCCTCGCGAATGGCCTCAAGGCTTTCGGCATTGGGCTCCTCAGGGGCAAAAGTCAACGGGATGCGATGGGTGTTGACCATTTGCTTGAAGAATGCGCGCGTCACGGACGACAAATCAAGTCCATAGTAATCAGCCACTTCTGCTGCCTCGCGTTTGAGGTCATCGTCAACCCTAATGGTTAATGTTGAGCTTGCCATTTTTGGACCCTCCAATCGTGTGAGTGCAACCTTAGTATAATGCACATACACTAGTAGATTATGTAATTACAATCAATTAACTAAGCCTTTTAGTGGTACGGCACCTCATACATTGCATGCAGTAAAAAGGCAACGCTCCCTTTCGGAAAGCGTTGCCTTTGAAGCTTCTACAGGGCTCTTGTATTGCAGCTAGGTATGCCGCACGCCCCAACAGCGATATGCGGCACCTAGAAGCCCCAGTCCACCTCGCCCCTGTCGGTCTCCCCCGCCGGAGGCGTGGCGACATCGGGCTCAATCACCACATGCGGTGCTACCGCACCGGAGGCATCCACCACGCCACTAGCACCAAAGGCCCCGCCAGCAGGCGCCACAAACCGCGCAGACACAAGCGACCCGCCTAAGCACGCAACACCGCCATCGGCACCTGTCGCATCAAGCCACGATGTGTCGACGGAAAGCCGACAGCCGGCCGCACCATCGCCAAGGCCCGCGTCCTGCAGATACACGCCATAAGCGCGCACGCCCGCTCCGGACCCGGTGCTCGCGGCAACGACGCGCCCGCCACCGCGCACGGCCATGTCGCCGGCGACCACGCCGGCCACGGCCTCGTCCGTGACGTCGGCCCCGTCCGCCCGGGCATCGACGGTGCAGACGTCCACCACGAGCGCCCGCGAGACGTGGATCGCGCACTGCGAGCCCGATGCCGCCAGGGACCCGGTGCCGCGAAGCGTCAGGTCGCCCCACACCTCCATGCCGCACTGCGTGATGTCCGCATCGGGCGCATGCGACTCCGTCACGGAGTTTTGCCCGGCAAGCGTCAGCACCAGGTCGCCATCGGCGCCGATGGCCTCGCCCGCGTAGCCGTCAAGCTCCAGGTGGTCGGCATCGGTCCAGGCCCAGCCGGGGCCCGACACGCCCGGCTCGCAGTACGTCGCGCCCGCGATGATGAGGCTCTCCGCGCCCGCGGCATAAGAAGGCCCGCCCAGCAAAACGCATAGGCAGGCCATGACAACAATTGCAATGTAATGACGGCTGGTGTAGGACTCGGCAGCAAACATACCCGCTCCGATCTTCGCAGGAGCCAATAGAATGTGCACCAGAAAATGCCCTGGTAGCAGCAGTTATTAGTTTAGCGGGATCTAAGCATAATCAAAGAAAATGCCCGTGAGTAGCACAAGGAATTAGGTGTAAATCGTTTTGCCAGTCGGTGAAAGGAAGGGTCGTCTTTGGCGTGGAATCAAAGATCGCTATAGAAACGTCGGCAATCTCTAGACAACTTCAAAGTGACGGATTGCTCGATCCACGAAGCCAAGGGACCAACAAAATGCGGGGTTTATCTTTATGTCGGGAAACCGTGCCAGTAGGCGACTTGGGTCATGCTGCCTCACGCGACGCTTTTAAGGGAAAACTGCCATTGAGACTCATAATTCTTCATCCTCTACGCTCATTTTGTCATAGGCTTTGTTTACATCCCACAGGTAAATCCAGTACAGCACTGTAAGAGCAGTGAAGAGAACAAGCGCAGCCCAGTCGATTAACGAGAATACATCGATAGTGAAACCCTCAGTAAATGCCTTTGTAAGCAGTACGACCTCAAACAGTGCGATGAAAAACAGTTTGTATAGTAGGTCAATAGCCTTTGAAAGAAGGGGCCATCCCATCGAGTAATCGCTGCCTTCCCTATCGATTGGACAGCCTTGGCGCTTTAGTTCGCGTTCAAGCTTATTTTGGTAAAGGTAGTCACGCTCGATAGTCGTCATTAGCTGCAGATAACGGATATACGTATATAGAACGCCGACCCATAAAAGGGCCTGCATGACTCTTCCGCTCACTGAAAGGTTAAAACCGTAACCAGCCAAAACGGCCGCCGCCGCGTCTTGACACCCCTGTGGGTCAAACGTGAAGGCCCCAAGAACAAATACCAGCACCAGTAGCGCTAGGAAAAACTTGTTCCTTAATGAACACGCGGCGTGCTGCGTCTGGCATGTGTCCTTGTAGTGGTCGTACAGGCTGTCAGACACCGCTACGCCCTATCCAGAGCCGCAATAATCTGGGCTTGAGAGAACGAATAAGCCCATTTGGCGCCAGCGTACCTCAGCTCTTCAGGAGCCGCGTAGGTACTCTTAATCTTCACGCCGACCAATCTGTTCCCGTTCTGGATACTTCGCGCCACCTCAAAATTCTGCCAGTTCCGATAGCCGATTTCACGCCAGTCTGGATGTAACAAATTAGCTTCTGCACCGATAATGCACAGAGTGTGCGTTGCCTCCTTGATTTTCTTGGTGAGACAGGCTTTCACCACAGAAACGCTGTCTGACTGAATTTCACGTGAAGAATAATCGCTGAACACGAAATCAAACTCTGGATTCGCATCCCATGCCTTCATTAGATAGTAATACATGCGATCATTCTCGTAATCAAATGATACGAAAACCTTCTTCTTTGACATTAGTGGACTCCCATCTCCATTCTGTTGAGGTGAATTATACAACCTAAGACCAAACGCTCTTTTGGTTGAATTTTGAGTCGCTAATAGAGTCTCCCCAATGCATCAGAAGTGCTGCTCCAAGCATTCCGACTTTATCTTCTTTATACTTGAGCGGTACTTCTTAGCCAAACAAAGAATTCACCTGAGCGTCCATCCGGATCTTTCTTTGTCGGCAATCCCTCCGAGTGGGCGTTCAGGCGGATGGGACAGATCCATATGAGAAGAGCGAACCCGTTCGAGGGACTCGTAGCGGAGCTCGCCGGCGACGAGCCCCTGCTGCTCAGAGAAGCCGTTGACGAGATGCGCCGTCGCGACGAGATCGGCTTCGGCACACAATCAGAGGCCGCTGCGGCCTATCGGCCGGAACCGGGGTGCCCAGGGTGCGGCGCACGCGGCGCCTGGTGGGACGGACCTAACGCGACTGGCGTCCCGAGGTGATACAGCTGAAGCAGCGGCAGGAGGTCCACATCCCTCACGGGCATAGTCCTCGAGCACTGGTGCAAGCCGCCCTCGTCTGGTTCTCCTTCATCAGGCTCATGCGCCACAACGTCTTCGTCGAGTGCGCGGCCGAGCTGTGCGGTATCGCCCACAAGACGACCTTTGAGTAACGGTACGGCGCGCTCGCCACGGTGTTCGACAACCATGACTGGATCGTGCTGCGCGAGACCATCTGGGTTGACGACGCCTGCATCAACGACACCGACCTCTCCAGGGGCTACGGACAAACGCACAAGCGCGACCTATACCGCCAGTAGTTGTGCATCTGCATCGCCATCGACGCCCATAAGAGCCCCGTCGTGGTCGTCTTTGCACACGGGATGCCCGGCTCGGCGCGGAAGAGGAAGGCCAAGACCGGGAGGATAGCGCCCGGGTCGCTGCTCATCCACGGCCTCGAGTGGGCTCACGGCGTTTTGGTAAGGGAGGGCGGGCTCGAGTGCATGGCGTACAGGGCCGACGTAAATGATCCGGTCTGCCCGGAGCGAATGGAGATAGTGAATGACCTGTCCTCTAGGCTCAAGCGCTATCTGTGGCGATTCACGGGGGGTCGGCGCAGAACCTCTAGGCGTATCTCGACTGGGGCGTCTACCCCTTCCGGGTCAACCTGACCAAAGACAGACGGGGCCCGACCGCAAGAGCGGTACGCCATATCCTGATGGCTGACGCAACTTGCAGCAGGCTGGAGTAGGCACGGCATTGCCTGTGACCTAAACTGTAAGAAATAACACAATAGTCAATCAGTGCCGTGCGCCCCAAGCACCCCCTCCTCCCCTACTCTGTCCAAAAAGTTCGCTGTTGTTGACTGGTGTTACCGTAAAATTAGCCCCACCTACATATACACGGAGTGTTGGCCTGGCGCCGCCTCCGGGCCTTGGCGCCCACCTTATCGAGAGGCACCGCTATGAAACGAGTCTTTTACCGCTCGCTCTGCGCAGTTCTTTGCGCATCCATGCTTAGCGCGGCTATACCTGTAAGGGTTATAGCAGAAGAAGAGCGCCAGCAAGAAAAGACCTTGGAGCAGTTTGATACTGGCGCAGCGGACAATTCGGGCGGCAGTATGACAGGCGACATCGATACAAGCGAGATCGACAATGAGTCCATCAAAAATGATTCCGATCTCGCGAATCCAATTTCACCTCAGGCGGAACCTCAGGTTTCCCTAGCTTCCGACATGTCTCCTGATTCGGAACAAGCCATAAAGGCCGCAGTAAGTGGGTATCAGCACAGCGATAGCGCCACCAGCGGCAGCGTCACCCTCACCGTCGAATGGAACGATCCAGTACTTGGACAGCCAACGACCTTCCACGTAAGCGCAACAGGTGGCAGTGGCAGCTATCTCTTTCGCATGGATGCGCCCTCTTACTCCAACCCCAACGAGTACGCCTATGAGTCGGTCGCCGATCCAAGCCGCGGAGAGTGGACAAAGTACACCGACGCGTGCGTTAGCCACGACTTTATGTTCACAACGACGGCTACCGGATCATATAACTTCCGCTTTTACCTCATGGACAAGGCGTCGGGCGTTTATTACTTGCGCACTAACTCGTATATCGAGGTTGCAGATGATGCGTATCCCAGCGTTGCGAGCATTGTCAATAAAGCAGTGTCACAAGCCAAACAAGAGACAGATGGTACTGAATACGAAATGGCCCTATATCTTCATGACTGGCTTCTCGATCAGCTTGAGTACGACAACTCGCTGAAGTGGTCCTCGGCAGAAAGTGCTCTTACGAGGGGGCTTGGCACGTGTCAAGGCTATGAATCGGCGTACGCTAGGCTTCTTTCCGCAGCAGGTATAGAAAACGCCGAAACTCGCGATACCTATGATGGGCATACGTGGAATGCGGTTAAACTCGATGGTGAATGGTATCAGGTTGACTGCACTTGGGATGATTCATCCGATAACCCTTACGGCGATCTAGACCAACGCCATCTTTACTTCTGCCTCACTGACGAGCTCATGGCAATTGCACATCCAGGGCACGAAAAGATCTACACCACCGACGATTACGCCACCCGCTCAAATAGCCTTAAGAATAACTACTTCGTGCGCAATGGTATGGCCGACGAATGGGCGAGCGCCTACGCCGACCGCATCCAGCAGCACCTCGACGCCAAGGAGAGAGGCTTCTCCATCGGCGCGGACAACGCAAGCTTCCCGCCCAGCATCTCGGGGATACAGAACGCGTTCATCGCTTACGCGATGAATCATCGGGAGTGGGGCACGGGCGGCAAGGGCGTCACGCTTGAGGCCACATCGAACGTCAACACGGTCTCGAACTACCAGTGGTCGGCGACGTTCAACTTCGAGGTTAAGTATCCCGAGACGCCCCAGACGCCGGATATTCCCGAGCGCACGGTCGACGACGGCTCCTACGTGGCGGCCTCCTCGCTGGCGCCGCGCCTGTCCGTCGAGGCGTCGGCGACGCCGCGGCTGTCGTCCGGCTCGCCCCGGGTGAGGCTCGAGCGCGACGCGGCCACGGGGCTCTACCGCGTGTCGTCGGGCGGCAAGCTGCTCACCGACGGCGGCTCCAAGGCCACGTTCGAGGCGGCCGGCTCAGACGGCCAGCTGTGGCTCGTGCGCGCCGACGGCGAGGGCTACGCCCTGCTCACGGCCGACGGCTCCCGGGCGCTCGACGTGCCCGGCGGCTCGGCCTACGACGGGGCGGCCCTTCAGCTGCACAGGGCAAACGGCACCGCCGCCCAGCGCTGGCTGCTCTCGGCGGCCTAATTATCCGAGAACAACAAAAGTCAATGCCTGTGTAGGCCTAGTTGCTCAAATATAAGGCCCAGTCTTTCGACCGGGCCTTATGAAAATTCGAATATATCTTTTAGAGGGGGCTAACCTGCCTGGCTCATTTGCTCCATAGTCGCACGTATTCCGTCAGCAATTCCGTAAGAAGCAATCCAGCCGAGGCCCTTTGCCTTCGATCCGTCCATGAGCGCCAGCGTCGCCTTGGAATACCCGGCCGCCTCCTGGGCGTCGGGCAGGTCGAATACGACCTTCACACGTCCGACCTCGGCGACAATCGCCGCAAGGTCCTTGAGCGCAATATCGGACCCCTCGTCGGCCAGGTTATAGGCCTCGCCGTCAGCGCCGAACAGCAGCACGTACAGCAGACCCGAAACGGCGTCCGCCACGTGCAGGTACGAGAAACGCTGAGTGCCCTCGCTCTTGAGGACCACGTCCTCGCCCGTAAGCGAGTGGTGCATGAACTGCGACAGCGCCTTGGAGTCGTCAGGCAGAAGCGTCGGTCCGTAAACCCGGGCGATGCGGGCTATCACGGACTCCACGCCCCTCTGAGAGCGGTAGGCCTGACACATGGCCTCGCCCAGCCGCTTCGACTCGTTGTAGCAGGCACGCAGTGTGTTGCAGTCGATGTCGCCGCAGTAGCCTTCAGTGAAGCGCTCCACGTCCCCCCTATTTTGCCCGTACACCTCTACCGACGAAGCGAACAGCAGCCTCGCCCCGCAGCCGGCCGAGTACTCCAGCAGGTTCTGAAGGCCGTCGACATTGGCGCGAATAGTGCCAATGGGGTCGGTCGCGTACTGGCGCGGGTGCGTGGAGCTTGCCAGATGCAGTACGTAGTCCGCCGGGGCGACGGGCCGGTAGCCGGACGCTGTGACCAAACCCTCCTCGAACGAGAAGTGGTCCCGCCCAAAGTATGGCAACCTAGCCTTAGCTTTCCCCGCGCTTCGGCCGAGCGCCACGACGTCGCAACTAAGCCCCTCGGTTGAATTCTTGCGCATGAGCACGTCGATGAGAAACGCACCTATCATCCCGGTGGCGCCCGAGATCACGACGGTCTTTCCCGCGAGGATGCCCCACGGCAGGTCGAGGGCGCACACCGCGTCGAGGTCGGTGACGTAGCGGGGGCAGTCCAGCCTATTCACCTTTTGCCTCCCTCTCTGCGGCCCACGCACGGAAGAACTCGAGGTTCTCGGGCGTGGTGAGTTTGATGTTGCGGTCCGAGCCGGCGGCGAAGTTCAGACGCACGCCCAGCTGTACCATCATTGTGTTCGTGTAGTTCGATCCGTCGATGCCCACACCCTTCTCGAACGCCTCGTGGTACTTGGAGTCAAGAAGCCCGAAGCGGTAGGCCTGCGGGGTGGACACGCGTCGCAGGGTCTCGCGGGGGATGTATTGGGTGGTGGTGCCGGGATTTTCCTCATCCACGAGGAATATCTGCTCGTTGTAGGGCATGCTCGTCACGGCGTTGCCACGCTCCTCCGCCACGCGCACCACGTCGGTGATGACCTCGGGGTCGAGCATCGGGCGCACTCCGTCGTGGATGATGCAGACGTCGTCCTCGGCAAGCTCGTCCTTCAGGTTGTACACGCCGTTACGAATGGACTCCTGGCCCGACGCACCGCCCTTCACGACCCATTTCAGCTTGTCTATCTTGTACTGCCGCGCGTAGGCGCGAAGGGCCTGCTCCCAGCCGTCCAAGCACACGACCTCGATGGCGTCCACCAGGGGGTGCTCTTGGAACGCCTCCAGCGTGTAAGCGATGACGGGCTTGTCCCCCACGTTGATAAACTGCTTGGGGATCTCCTGCCCCATGCGCGAGCCCACGCCACCCGCAATGATGATTGCTACGTTCATAAGTTAATCCTCTCTCATTCTCGGATGTTGATTGTCATATGCGGTCACGGGTCGATCCCAGATCTCGCCAGGCTCAAAAACGCATGAGACGGAAGACTCGGGTGACGCCAGGTCATGCATTAGGTTTGCAATTCTCTCGTCGCCTTTACCGTCTTCAACAAAGCCTGCGTATTCAAAAAACGCACGACGTTTTTTTTCGAATACTTCAAAGTCAAACGACTCGATAGCCGCTAAAAGCTCCTTTTCATTTGACGCTATGGGGTAAGGCCTGCGCTCAAGCGGATAATAGAGACCTCGATCGTCCATGTAATCCGCCAAATCGGGGATGTACTGAAACCCAGGTCGACCCGTCAGCAGAAAGTCCTCCATAATGGAGGAGTAATCAGAAATCAGCACGGAAGTCGCAGCGAGCAGTTGTTGGGTATCCTCGTAATCGGTCGCATCTATGTGCTGCAGGAAAAAATTCGGTCGCGGCTTCGATGCGAGATTCGGGTGAAGCCTATACGCGAAGACAAACGGTCGTTGGAAACGCGCTTCAAGGGCCTCGACAACGGCTTGGAAATCAAACTCGTACTGCTCAAAAGACCAATCGGCGCGGAATGTAGGGGCATAGAGACAAATTGCAACGCCTTCATCCACACCAAGCACTCGCCGCATCTTTTGCCCAAGAGTATCGGCTGGCCGAATCAACGGAGCATTGCGCGGGACGCCAGCCCTTACAACGGGACCGGAATACCAGAACGCCCGCTGGTACTTTTCGGCCTCAAGTCGATTATTGGCAATCATAAAATCCGTGATTGAACCATCGTATTGAGCGGCGGCAAGATAGGAGTCGCCGAGCTGGTCTGCAACGTCCCCCTCGCTGCGCTTCGGCCCAAGGCAAGCATGCCACGTCTGTATATAGATCTGCCCATCCCTCTTCGGCACGAACTTCTCGTCGTTTCGGAAGTTATAAACCCAGAACCTCGCCGTCGCGAGCTCCCTCTGGGCTTCCCGGCTCCTGTACTTAACCTGCCTCAGGTAACCCGGCAGCCCGTTATCGCTCTCCTTCACCAACAGCACCAAATCGAACTCGCCCGGGTACAGCCGCTCGAGCGCCTCGGCGATGTACTTTGGGTTGCACAGGTATCCGCGCCCGAAGTTGCACGAGAGCACGACCTTATTCGGCTTCACGGTCGCCTCGCGGGCGAGCCTCCTGCCGTAGGCCCACCTGCATTTGGAAGAAAGGCTCTCCCATACAGCCTTAACCCTGCGCCAAACGGGGCTCAGGGCGTCCTTCAGGGCACCGGCCGCGCTCATCGGGCACCTCCCCACTCGTCGATGATGTGCCGGTAGTTCGTTCCCGCGCCGAAGGTGTCATATCTCTGGAGCTTGTGAACGTCGGTGGCGCGGCATATCTGTCCCCAGCGCTCAGGGGAATACGCGTCGCCGAGCTCGAACATCAGCTCGTGCGGCGTCGTGTTGTTGAACAAGGGCACGGCCGCCCACTCGTCGGGGTACCGTCTGCTCGCAAGCGCGAAGAAGATATGGAAGATGAAATACTGCTCGAGCTTGTCGTTCGTCTCCCAGTATTGCCAAAGCAGCTTCTGGGTCAGACCGAGGATGCTCGACCCCGAAAATGCCGAAATGTACCAATTTGACGCGACTATGGGCGCCGCGTCCTTGTTGGACAAGTTTAGCTCCTTGAAGCAAAAGAGCGGCTGCTCCATGGAATAGCGGGGCAACTCGTCACCGGTCAGCAGCACCGTGGAGTCCATCCACGTCCCGCCATGGTTCATCAGCAGATTCGCCCGTATCAGGTCCGAGAACTGTGCCATGGGGATGATGCCCCGTTCGTGCTTGTCTCGCAAGAAGCCGGGCAGGTCTATATAGTCGTCCATGTTCTCAGCAGAGAGCACCGTCACCCGTTTGTCGGGGAGGTGCTCCAAAAGTGAGTTGTGGCACGCTCGGATGAGCTCGGGCGCGTTGCCCATCCCTTGCAGCCAGAGCACCCAGACGCGGTCGGACGGTCGTCGCTCCGCGGTCTGCACGCCCTCCTCGATAAGGTCTGAGTACCCGCGCTGGTACTTGAGGTAAACCTCGTGAGCACGCTCCCGCCACCAGGCGTCCTGGTCGCCCAGCCGGTGCAGTCGCAGCTCCTTGTATCGCGGCCATAGGCTGCGCCGCACGTCCCCCAGTCGGTGCTTCGCCTCGATAAGCCTCGGGTCTATCCTCATGCCTCGTCTCCCGTCTCGTCGCCGCCCTTGCGCCCCACCTTCCCGTGCAAGAGCCCGGCAGCGTACTCCCAGCTCTCCATGCGGGCCCCGCGCGCGATGACCACGCACACGGCAACGCCGGTGACTATCTGCACCGCGAGTTTCGCCAGGTTCGGGATGGGCAGCGCGTTCAGGGCGTACACGACCGCGCCCATGGCCACGCCCATCCCAGCCTCGGGCGCGACGTCCAAAAGCTGCCTCTTGATGGAGTAGCCAGTGTGCCTGCTTAGCTCGCGCATGTTTATGAGCGCCCCGTAGATGCCATAGAGCAGCATGGTCACGGCAACGGCCTGCACGCTCACCAACACGCCGGCTACGAGCAGCATCACGTACACCGGTTTCTTGACGACCTCGAGCTTCACTAGGACGCCGCCCTTGCCGATCGCCTTCAGGCTGTCCAGGGAGACGCTGCCCCATAACCCAAGCGCATTCGAGATAGCGAGCACCTGTAGGAAAAAGACGCAGCCCTCCCACTTGGAGGTCAGCAGCACGTCCACCAAGGGACCGGCCACGCAGGCCAAGCCAATCATCAGGGGGAAGAACACGAAGCCCATGGTCTTTAGCGCGCGCCTAGTCATGGCGCGTACCCTGGCCATGTCATCGGCCTCGTTCGCTATCGCGGGGAAAAGCACGGTCATGATCGCGGAACTCACGTTCGAGGTGATGAACTGCGGGAACTGTTGGCCGCGGTTGTAGAAGGCCAGGTCGGCCGACGTGTAGAACCTGCCGATAATCAGCCCGCGTAGCTGGTCGAAGAACTGACCCGACAGGTCGGCAGCCAGCACGGCGGTGCCGTAGCGCATGAGGCCGCGGGCCCGCTCCCAGGAGAATTGCAGGCGCGGCCTCCAGTCCACGATGAATACAAGCACTACGGTGTCGAAGACGGTCTTGGTGAAGTACTGCCCGATTAGGGCGTAAGCGCCGAACCCCATGAACGCCATGGCGATGCCCACCGCGCCCGAGGCCAGGGTCGATATGAGCGTCGAGAAGAAGAAGTTCTTGAATATCATGTTGCGCGACACGTAGGCGTGCTGGATGGAGTTGGGCACCGCCATGGGTATTCGCAGCGCGAAAACACGCAGTAGCAGCACCAGCGCGGCCTCGCCGTAGAAGTCCGCCACCAGAGGCGCGCAGAAGAACAGCACGGCGTAGATGAACAAGGACATGGCCATGCTGCACCAGAACACTGTCGAGAAGTCCAGCTCGTCGGCGTCTTTCTTCTGTATGAGCGCGGTGTTGAAGCCGCTGTTGATGAAGACGTCCGCCAGCGTAATGAAAATCATTACCATGGCCACCAGGCCGTAGTCGTCCGGCATGAGAACACGTGCCAGGACGATGGAGACGACGAAGGAGACGCCGCTCGCGCTGAAGCGCTCGAGCACCGTCCATATCACGCCGGAGAACACCTTGCTCTTAGTTGTGCTGCTGTCAGATATCGCGACCACTCCCAGTCAAAACCGCAGTTGCAAACAATGGTTGATTAGAACTCGCGGCCTCGCAGGCCGCAGGCGAGCTTCCACGCCTTCGCCTTGAGGGACACCGGCACCTTGACGTTGTAGAACGTCACGCCCTTCCCGCCGAAGCCCATCTTGAACTTGTCGATGCCGCCGGGGTTGTCAAGCGACCCCACACCGCCCCAGTCGTACGTATCGAACCCGAGCCCCTTGAGCTCGAGCATATCGCGCCAGTGCAGGAAACGGTTTGCCCTGCTGATGGCGTTTCGGTGCGCGTTTCCATCGAAGCGGAACTCGCTGCACGACTGGTAGAGACGGGCCGTCTTCCCCGCGAGGATATAGGTGTGGAAGACGGCGGGCTTCCCGTTAGCGTAGGCGACGCTCATCAGAAGACCCCCCCGCGTCATAGGACGCGACCTCGGCTCGCGGGAAGCCCCAGCCCAGGCCCTTCTCGCGACACATACCGTTGTAGGTCTCTTCCATAAGGCTGAGCATGCCCGGGTGCGCGGCCAGGTCGCCGAGTCCGTCGACCTTCACTTCCTCGCGCTTCGCGCGGTTCACCTCGTTGCGCACGGTCTTCCCCAAAAGCAGGTAGAGCTCGTCCTCGCCCTTGGTCAAGTCGGTCAGCAGCGTGTGCTGCGGCACCCCCTCGACGCGCTTGCCGCACACCGTGATGCGCGGCGATCCGCTGGCGTGCATGCACAGAGTGTCCGCGCCGCGCATCTCGCCCTTCGTCGGGGCCTCGTCCTCGAACCACACCTGCAGGTTCGAGAAGTGCTTTCCCTGCGTCAAATATCTAGACATGTCTGTCCTTTCCGATCTTGCATTCGACCCTGTAATAGAACGCCGCGCGCAACTTTGCCATCAGCGACTTGGCCTTGGCGAAACGGCCCGGCTTCGGGATAGCCCCACCGTGGCGCGCGATCATTTCGGAGAAGCCCAGGAGGGGCTCCCAATGCGAGTCTTCGCAGCCGAGTACCTCAACGCTTGCGATGCTGAACGGGCGCTCCAATCCGCCGAAGTCGAGCGTCAGCGACGAGGCCTCAACCCCGCCGCCAAGGTCGAAGGTAACCCCGGCGTTACTGCCAAACCGGCCCAGGGCAGCCTTCCCGGCATCGCTCGTGCAGCGCACTACGCCGCAAGGAATATTCCCGGGCGAGCACCAGACGCGGACGAGTCGGGGCTTTGCAGGCTCCGAGAACACGATTTTGAAAAAAGGTGCCTCGTCCGCAGCGTCAGGTGTCCAGCCGATCGGGATGAACTCGATGTCCTCCAGCGGCGCGCAGACACTCTTGACGTCGAACCGCCTAAACCCCCCGAGCTGCCGCGCATCCCCTGAGGAAGCGGAGACCTCGGCGCAGAAGAGCAGGTTGTCGGTCCTCCTCGGCCAGCAAACCACGTCGGCGTTGCACACGCTCCTGTAATGCGGCCAGGCCACCTGTGACGGATAGCGTCTGAATGCCTCATACACGAGGTTTCCCCTGCGCCCGGGCGTTAGCGTTCTCGGATTGGGGGCCAGACGCACACGATCGTCCCACAGGTAGTTGGGGTTCTCCAGCTCAAACGGCCAGGCTTCGGGGAAGCCAGAGGGGCGGACCGTCTCCGCAAACTCGTAGTAGTCGCGTGGGCCGTTCCAACTCATGGCGTAGGCGAACGACTTCAGCACGAGGGGCGCATACCCTCGCTTTGCCCACAGGACCCGCTCCATTGCCTCGTCGAAGAAGAGCGACAGGGCTCGGTGATCGGGGTGCGCGTCGAAGTCGACACACAGAATGACGTCCGGCATAAAGCTCGCGACGACGTCGGCGATGTCGGCGACCGTCGATTCCCCCGCAATGGCCCGAGGCCCCTCTGCCCTCCGCGCAGACCAGCAGGGCCGCCCGTCAAGGCACCCGTAAGTCTTGTCGTGCCCGAAGGAGGGCATGGACTCGTTGGGGTAATCGTGCAGGTGGCGCTTCTCGTCGTAATTGGGGTACCCCAAGAACACGAGGTTTTCCGGAGTCACCCCCAGAAATTCAGCGACGGTGAGCGCCTCCTTGGCCCGAACAGGCCCGTCTTCCTCACGGAAATCACCGTTAGTGGTAAAACATATGCGGCACTCCAACCCCTCCTCGACGATGGAGGGGATGATCTGCCCGGCAATGTTAACCTCGTCATCCTGATGCGGAACCAGGATGAGGACGCCGTACAGATCCGTCATTGTGCTGCACCGCCGTCCACTACCTCAAGCTGCGAATCCCTAGAAGTCAACGAGGCCGGTACC
>JAIHTM010000372.1 GCA_022713905.1 Collinsella sp. | reverse complement strand
TGGGATTCCTTGAGCTTTTCCAGCTCGTCGGCGGCGGCCTTGTTGGCCTTGGCCTTCTTTTCCCAGTCGCGCGAGTGGCCGAGCGCTTCCTTGTATTTGGCTTCCCAGTCGGTCTCCTCGCCGTTGCCGTTCGGTTTGGCCGGCGGGGTGGGGTCGGTGGTGTCCGAACCGCCTTCGGCGGGCGGGGCGATGTATCGGATATGGGGGTGCTGGAGGTTGAGGAACATGGTTGTTCTCCTTGTGTTCGGGCCCTTTCCGGGCATTGAAAAAGCCACCCGTGCGGGTGGCTGAAAACTCTTGGCCCGGTTGGCGGGCATGAAAAAGCCCCGGCGGATGTCGGCCGGGGCTGGGATCAGTCGGCGAGCGCCAGTGCGATGAGGTTGCGGCTGGGCTGGTCGATGTGGTCTTTGGGTTTGTTGTGGTAGAGGCAGTGGAGCAGGTCGGCACGCAGCTCCGTGTCGGTTAGTGTGACGCCGGTGTCTTCGATGTTGAAGTAAGGGGTTTCGAAGCGTTCGGAGTAGTCGAGTAGGAGCAGGTCGGTGTTGTCGTTGTGGTGTTGGGTGAAGTATTCTTCTTCGCTCATGACAATGCCTCCTGAATCATGGTATTGAACATTTTAGCCGATTCGGGGAAGTAGTTGGCGATGAGCCGCCATGCTTCGGGGTTTGCCATCTGCGCGTCGAGCATTTCGGCGAACGCTTCGGTGGATTGGAGTTGTCCGCTTTGCCGGAAGTAGCCTTTGGGGTGGCCGACGCTGCCGTGGTAGTCGTCGCCTAGGGCGGCTTGGAGCATGTCTTCGACGTTGCGGTCGGTTTTTGCGGAGTTCGTCGCGATCTCTCGGGCGATGGCCTTCATGACGCTTTGTCGGCCGGCGGGCTTGTCTTCGGCCATGAGGGTTGCCTGTGTGGTGTCGAATATGCGTTGGGCGTCCCTTTTGAGCACGTCGTTGAACAGTTTGCCGTTGTGAGGGGCCCATGAGAACGAGTTCTTGTCGAGTAGCCAGTCGAGCATGTGGCCGCTTTCGTGGAAGAGGTTCTGCACTGGGCGGTGTGCGTTGTCTCCGGCCATGACGGTGTCGAGGTTGAGGTGGATGCCGCCGTCGGAGGGACTGAAGTAAGCGCCTTTGGGGAGCCGTGTTTCTTTGATGTCGTATTGGGCGGCGTATTTGGCCCAGAGCCTCGCCGCGTCTTTGTGCTCGGTTTTGTTGAGGAGCCGGTTGACGCGGCGGGTATACGCTTCGCCGAGTTGTTGTTCGAGTCTGCTGCCTCGCGGGATGCGCAGGTCTGGCGCGAATTCCGATCCGTCGGTGAACATGTCCGGCGATTCGCTGCGCATCCACGAGAGCACGGTGTTGGGATCGCTGCCGGCCCCGGCCGCTTTGGCGGCGTTCTTTGCCTGCTGGTATATGGCCTTGAGTTTGTCGGGGTCGTAGCCGTCGATCTCGGTCTCTCCCCACGAGGGGACGATCTTGCAGTCGCAGTCGTGGTGGTACCTGTGCCACTTGCCGGCGGTGTCCTCGCTGGCATAGACGAAGCCTCGGGACGCGAGCATGGCGCAGAACGCGCAGGTCTTGCCTTGGGGCACTCGCGCGTATTTGGGGCGGGTGGGGTCGTTC
>JAIHTM010000371.1 GCA_022713905.1 Collinsella sp. | reverse complement strand
TCTTCTTGCATATGCTGGTCGATTGGTTTGAGCGCGCCGGAAAGGGACACTTTACCGGCGAGGAGGCGCTGGCCCGCTGGGATGAGTGGGCGCATAAACGCCCGCGCGATTATCAGACCTTGATCAATCCGGGCGCCGTGGAGACGATTCGCGAGCTCCCGCGTCGCGGCGTTCGCGTGGCGCTGGCCAGTTCGTCTCCCATGGACAGCATCGAGGAAGTGCTCGATGCGTGCGGCCTGTCGGATGCCTTTGAGTACGTGGTGAGCGGCGAGCAGTTTAAGGAGAGCAAGCCCGAACCCGATATTTACCTGCATGCGCTGGATCTGCTGGGATTGCCTGCGGACCGTTGCTGCTGCGTCGAGGACTCCGTCCCTGGCATCACTGCCGGCAAGCGAGCGGGTCTGACGGTGATCGCCAAGCGCGAGGAGCGCTTCGGCTTTAGCCAGGATGCCGCTGACAAGATCATCGACCAGCTGCCGGAGCTGCTGGAGCTTGCGTAGGACTGGCGATGCGTAATCCGCACCGATTATTGATTCCATATTTGCTAGGGGAGGGCAAATGCCATCGACTGAAGGGTTGACCGACGGAAAAGCGGCAATCCCGCTATATCAACAGGTTATCGATATCATCAAAAATGACATCAATTCTGGTACCTATAAGGCGGGCGCTCGGATACCGAATGAATTCGAATTGGCCGAAAGCTACAAAGTTGGTCGCGTTACCGTTCGGCGGGCCATTGAGGAGCTCGTGCAGCAGGGCTACCTAACCAAGCAGCAGGGGAGGGGCACGTTTGTAAACGCCCCCAAGCTCAAGCGTAAAATCCGCCAGAAGGACGACGTTCAGAGTTTTTCGGACGCCTGCCGCGTCAACGAGATGGAGCCCGGGGCGCGTATTGTCTCAAGAAAAGTGTTGCCGGCCGATGCTACCGAAGCGCAGTTTTTTGGCGTTCCCGCTGGGTCGGAGCTGATCTGCATCGAACGCGTGCGCACCGCCGATGGCATCCCCGTGATGCTCGAGAACAACACGTACGTTTATGAAGACAACGCCTTTTTGGCGAAGGCGGACCTTACCGATCAATCAATTTTCGAGGTCGTGCGCGAACAGACGGGTCGCGGGCCTGCTCGCACCGAGCCGTGCACGCTTGAGATCGCGTGTGCGTCACCCGAAGTCGCCCGGCTGCTGTCCGTTCCCACGGGAGAGCCTCTGTTTTATATGGAGGCATATTTCTATGACGAGCAGCAGCGGCCGTTTATCATCGGCCGACAGCGGATTGTAGGATCGCGCTACGTTTTTGATATTTAGGACGTTGATCAAGAGAACGCCCGGCAGGCTAAATTGCCTGCCGGGCGTTTTTGCCGTTCGCCGCCGTTGAACGACCGTTCACCCGAGTCCTCGTAATCTGTCCGAAATATCCTTGAAGTGCTAAAAACACGCTGATAATCTATAGAACGTCATAGGACGTTTGCATTGCGCGAACGTTAAAGCGAGACACGATAAGGTCTCGGGTTCTTTGGAGGTATCTATTTCTTTGGAGGTATCTATGTCAGATACGAAGGCGAAGAAGACAAACAGACGTTTCAAATTCAAATTACCGCACGTCTATACGATCATGTTC
>JAIHTM010000370.1 GCA_022713905.1 Collinsella sp. | reverse complement strand
TGCCTTCCCGGCAATTGCGCCGACATCAGCCCCCTGATTAATGACATACAGCAGGTAAGACTGGCTGAATATATTGCGTGGAAGGATTGATGTATCGAGCCGCGTCGCCTGCACAATAACAGGGGTGTTGAGATTCGAATCAGCCATTACTCGATCCTTATCTGAGCGCCAGACAGAGTGACAGGTGACTTCGTGATAACGCGCAATTTGAAGCCGACATTTTTCCTGATGCGCCCTACTCGCTTCCACAAAACGCGTTTGTCGTAAACGAACGGTTCATTCTGCTCAATCATCTGCTCACGTCCGTAATTGATGCCGTCAGTGGTTGCAGAGAGGAACAGGCGGTCAGCGTACTGAGCGACACCAGTCGATGATTCAACTTCCAGATCAAAACATCTGGCGTTCTCAGCTTTGAAGAGTGGTGTAAACAACAGGTGTTCTTGCTGTAGCCCATACTGGCTGCTGATATCGAACTGCAATTTGCCGATAACCGATTCCAGCTTATCTCCGCACGTTATCTGATTGCCTTCGTAAATGAAGTCGATAGCGCGGTACACATCGTCATACAAGCCTGTTTTCAGCACACACCATTGCGGACCATTAGCGCTTGAAGATGCGTCATATACTAGGACGTGGCGCGGAAGGTGGATAATCAGCAACTCATGAGCATCAAAGCGCAACGATTCCATCACGCCATCAGCCAGTTCATCAGCAGTGTAGGAGCGGAGGATTTTCTCAATGCTCGCGCTGGCGATTGGTGACACCTGACCGGAACCGATGATGTACACAGACGGCGCACCCGTTGCCGGATTGCTGATGAACGCATACGAATCAGCAAACGGCGTTTTGCAGTAGGTTCCGGCAATTCCTTTCTGCACCATCAGTGATGGCTGTGCGACATACAACGCGGCACCAACGGTGGTTGCGCCAGTCAGGGAGAAATATTCAATCGTTGATGAACCAAAGCATACGATGAAGTCTCGCCATGTTCCGATGCCGATGATGCCGTCAGGCTGCGATTCTGCGCGATATTGTGCGCTGTAGCGGTCAGGATGAGATTCGTCTTCAAGGTCAGTGATAAACCATGAATCAGTGCCGTCTTTTGACCACGCATAACGCCCACGCAAGCGCGTAATGTCGCGGACTGAGCCTAACTCATACTGCGTGAATCCGCTGTCTGTAGGCCAGTTTGAGACGGTTTTAACCGTACCATCATAGCGATACTCGACCAGTTGACCATTAACGCCTACAGCCTGAGATGTTCGACCATGCGCCATTGATACGCGACCACTTCCGGCGACGTCACCGACTTCACTTTCTCCTTTGTACAGCTTACCACCACATACGCGATAAACAGCATTCTGCGCCATGTTGTACTCGACGCCCCGCGATACGCCGTTCACATCAGAACGTTTGGCAATGCCCGGGAATGAGCGAAGATATCCGCTGCTGTTGAGTATTTCTTTGGGCGTAGCCAGCATATTCACTGGCAGATAGTCGATATAGTCGGCGTTTCGAAAGTCTTTGCCGACACCTTTCATAAGCGGAAGTTGCTGAATCGGCATTTATTCACCTCACGTACTCGGATCATCTTTCTCGATGTAAAACCGATTCCA
>JAIHTM010000369.1 GCA_022713905.1 Collinsella sp. | reverse complement strand
TGCCTTCCCGGCAATTGCGCCGACATCAGCCCCCTGATTAATGACATACAGCAGGTAAGACTGGCTGAATATATTGCGTGGAAGGATTGATGTATCGAGTCGTGTAGCCTGAATTGTTACCGGCTCATTGAGATTCGAATCAGCCATTACTCAATCCTTATCTGGCAACCAGACAGAGTGACAGGTGACTTCGTGATAACGCGCAATTTGAAGCCGACATTTTTCCTGATGCGCCCTACTCGCTTCCACAAAACACGTTTGTCGTAAACGAACGGTTCATTCTGCTCAATCATCTGCTCACGCCCGTAATTGATGCCGTCAGTGGTTGCAGAGAGAAAAAGGCGGTCAGCATACTGCGCAACGCCAGTTGACGACTCAACCTCAAGGTCGAAAACTCTGGCGTTATCCGCTTTGAACAACGGAGTAAACAGCAGGTGTTCCTGTTGCCTGTCGTACTGGCTGCTGATATCGAACTGCAATTTCCCTGTCATCGATTCAAGCTTATCGCCGCACGTAATTTGGTTGCCTTCGTAAATGAAGTCGATAGCGCGGTACACATCGTCATACAGGCCTGTTTTCAGTACACACCATTGCGGACCATTGGCGCTTGAAGATGCGTCGTACACGAGGACGTGGCGCGGCAGGTGAATAATCAGCAACTCATGAGCATCAAACCGCAACGATTCCATCACGCCATCAGCCAGTTCATCAGCAGTGTAGGAGCGGAGGATTTTCTCAATGCTCGCGCTGGCTATTGGTGATACCTGACCGGAGCCGATGATGTATACAGAAGGCGCGCCTGTTGCCGGATTGCTGATGAACGCATACGAATCAGCAAACGGCGTTTTGCAGTAAGTCCCGGCAATACCTTTCTGCACCATCAGCGATGGCTGTGCGACATACAAAGCGGCACCAACAGTGGTTGCACCAGTCATGGAGAAATATTCAATCGTTGATGAACCAAAGCAGACAATGAAGTCTCGCCATGTTCCGATGCCGATAATGCCGTCAGGCTGCGATTCTGCGCGATATTGTGCGCTGTATCGGTCAGGGTGCGATTCGTCTTCAGGGTCAGTAATAAACCATGAATCCGTGCCGTCTTTTGACCACGCATAACGCCCACGTAAGCGTGTAATGTCGCGGACTGAACCTAACTCATACTGCGTAAATCCGCTGTCTGCAGGCCAGTTTGAGACGGTTTTAACCGTGCCATCATAGCGATACTCAACCAGTTGACCATTAACGCCTACAGCCTGAGATGTTCGACCATGCGCCATTGATACACGACCACTTCCGGCAACATCACCGACTTCACTTTCTCCTTTGTACAGCTTGCCGCCACACACGCGATAAACAGCATTCTGCGCCATGTTGTACTCAACTCCGCGCGATACACCGTTTACATCAGAGCGTTTGGCAATGCCCGGGAATGAGCGAAGATATCCGCTGCTGTTAAGGATTTCTTTGGGTGTAGCCAACATATTCACTGGCAGATAGTCGATATAGTCGGCGTTTCTAAAGTCTTTGCCGACACCTTTCATAAGCGGAAGTTGCTGAATCGGCATTTATTCACCTCACGTACTCGGATCATCTTTCTCGATGTAAAACCGATTCCA
>JAIHTM010000368.1 GCA_022713905.1 Collinsella sp. | reverse complement strand
GGCTTTGAGTATGGCGAAAGCCATGTGTTCGATGTGTCAGGAATGGAACCCCAGCTGGCATGCCCGCACAGCGTTGATAATGTGGATACGCTGGCCCATGTGACTGCAAACCGGGAGATAAAGCTGAATCAGGGATACATAGGAAGCTGCACAGGCGGACGTGAGGAGGATATCGCAGTTGCGGCCAGGATCGTGAAGGGAAGACACATACCTCCGTACAGCAGGCTGGTGGTGGTGCCGGCATCTTCTGAGGTCATGCTTTCCTGTATGGAAAAAGGATACATACAGGATTTGATGAATGCAGGGGCAACCATAACCACGCCTGGGTGCGGCGCTTGCCTGGGCGCCCAGTTTGCCGCTGGCGAGGGTGTAGATGGTGTCGCCGTCGTTGGTGGTGTGCGTGGGACGGATGGCGTGTGCGTAGGCGTCTGCGGCCATTTGGGAGACCTTGGTGGCTTGCGCCTTAGTGAGTTCCACGTTGGTGACGATGCAGCTGATGGTGGTGTTGGTGCGGTCGAGCGGCATTTGCATGGAGCCGGCGGCGGCAAAGGCTGCGAGCTCCATGTCGACGATCTGGTCGCTGTCTGCTGCAGCGCGCATACCAGCGACCCATTCACCGGTGAAGGGGTCGACGACATTGCCGCAGGCGTTGACCGAGACCACGGCACCCACCTTGACGGGGCCGAGTGCCACGGCGGCGGCTCCAAGGCCGGCCTTCATGCAGGTGGCGGGGCCCATGAGCTTGCCCACGGTGGCACCGGTGCCAGCACCTACATTGCCCTGCTCGAGCGCGGTGGGGGTGTTGTCGAGCGCCTCACGCACGGCGGAGATGCCAGCCTCAATGTCGGGGCGTACGGTGGGGTCGCCAATGGCGAGGTCGAAGATGCAGCTGGAGCACACGATGGGTACCTGCGTGGGGCCGACGGGAAGGCCGATGCCGCGGCTCTCGAGCTCGCGGGCGACACCGCTTGCGGCCTCCAGACCAAAGGCCGATCCACCCGAAAGGCAGACGGCATGGACCTTGTCCACGGTGTTCTCGGGACGCAGCAGGTCGGTCTCGCGCGATGCCGGGGCACCGCCGCGAACGTCAACACCGCCGGTGGCGCCCTCGGGCGCCACGATTACGGTGCAACCGGTGCCAGCCTCCTCGTCCGTATAGTTGCCAAAGCAAAAGCCGTCGACATCGCAAACGTCAATGGCCTCAAGCAGTGTATCCATGTTTTACTCCTATCGGTTTTCCGCCGGGCCTTATGCCCGGTCGGGATCCGTACGGTACGCCGAAATTGTAGGCGCTGGGGGATACCCAGCGCCAGATGCAATTACGATAGTTTTTGAATCGCGCGCGCGACGCGTGCGATGGGCAGGCCCACCACGTTGTAGAAGTCGCCCGAAATATCATGCACGAGCATGCGCCCGCCGACGCCCTGGATGCCGTAGGCGCCGGCTTTGTCCATGGGCTCGCCCGAGGCGACGTAGCGCTCAATCTGCTCGTCGGTGAGCTCATAGAACGTCACGTCGGTCACATCGACAAACGACAGGCTCTCGGCGGCGTGCGGGGTTGTGGCGTCTCCGGCTCTAACGATGCAGACGCCGGTTGCGACCTGGTGCGTGCGCCCCG
>JAIHTM010000367.1 GCA_022713905.1 Collinsella sp. | reverse complement strand
GAATAAAAGGAGGAGTGACTTATGGTAGAAGCGATGCAGTTGGATATTTTTAAAATGGTGATGGAGAATCTCAATCTCCTGATTTTTGTGGCAGGGGTTATCTGTTTCCTGACCGTCGTGATTACCCAGGTGACAAAAGGACTGCCGGGACTCCGTAGCATCCCGACCGATTTACAGGTTCTGGTGTTGTCTGTGGCGTTTACCCTGGTGGCGTACTTTGCCTATGTGGATATGACGGGCTTCCCGGTGACATGGTACTTTGTCATTGCCATGATCGTGATCGGATTTGTCCTGGCACTGGTAGCGACCAAGGGCTGGACCTATGTGGCAGATCTGTTCTGGAGATTCCAGCACAAGGGGGATGATGCAGATGCGGACGAAGAAGAATAACTTACTGAAACGAGGAAGGGCGGTTGCGTTGGCGGCCGTCCTTTTCTGTACCCTGATTTTTGGGACAATGGCCTTAGCGCCGCCGATTCGGGCGGAGGCGGCATCCATCAATGGATTACCAATCAACCAGAAGCTTCAGACCTTCAATGCGTCCAGCCGGTACGGGAACGGGATCAAGTACATCGTAGTGCATTATACCGGGGCTCCGGGAAGTGCCGCAAACAATGCGACCTATTTTTCAACTGGATACCGTGGGGCGTCCGCACACTATTTTGTCGGGTATTCCGGAGAGGTCTGGCAGAGTGTGTCTGACAGTCTGGCGGCCTGGTCGGTAGGCGGTAACAAATACCCAGGCACAAAGGGCGGAAGCGTCTATGGGAAATGCACCAACTACAACAGCATCAATATTGAGATGTGTGTAAGGACGTCCGGGAGCCGGAGTGATACGTCCAAGGACTGGTACTTTGAAAACGCCACGATCAACAGCACAGTGAAGCTGGTGCAGGGGCTGATGAAGAAGTACAATGTTCCCCTGTCCCGTGTGGTTCGGCACTATGATGTGGTCGGGAAATACTGTCCGAATCCGTTTGTACTGAACGATGATCCGGTAACATGGAGCTATTTCAAGAGCATGGTAGCCGGGGACAAAGATCTGCCGCCGGATACGGGAAGTTCCAGTACATCCGGCAAGCCGTCTGCTCCGTCCACTGGAGGATCTGTGTCCGCATCCGGAATCAATGTCCGGTATCAGGCATATGTGAATGGGCAATGGCTGCCTTGGGTGACAAACTATAATAATGTCAGTTCAGACGGCTACGCCGGGATTCCGTGCAGGGCGGTCACCGGACTGAAAGCGTATACAGTTGGCTCCCAGTCCGCAGTTGGAAATTTACAGTACCGGGTACACCTGAGAGGAGGCCGGTGGCTGCCGTGGGTGACGGACGCATCCGGAAAGGCTCCGAATGATTACGCCGGGATCTACGGACACGTCATCGACGGAATCCAGGTAAAGCTTGTCAATAAACCGGGATATCATGCGGAGGTACGAGTACAGCTCACCGACCGGACGGGATGGCTTTCCTGGTCCAGCCAGTACAGCACGGGCGTGGATGCCTACGCCGGAATTTATGGAATTGGGATTGACCGAGTACAGATCCGGATTGTAAAAAATTAAAGAAAGAAGTCATAAGGCGGGGAGAAATCTCCGCCTTTTGCAATACATGGAGGT
>JAIHTM010000048.1 GCA_022713905.1 Collinsella sp. | reverse complement strand
CACGTGCCGCCGCACCCGCGGCCGGCACGTGGACCTGCAGCTGCGGTGCCACCAACACCGGCAAGTTCTGCTCCGAGTGCGGCAGTCCCGCGCCCGCCCCCGCACCGGCCAAGTGGTTCTGCCCCAACTGCGGTAGCGAAAACGGCGGCAAGTTCTGCAGCAACTGCGGAACGCCCAGGCCCTAGCGCCCCTAACTGGTAATGAGCGGGGGATCCGCCACCCCCGCTGCCTTCTATGGGTTTCGTTCGATGAAGGAGGACACCATGAAGACAACGTTCAAAAAGTCCGTACTCGCATTTCTGACATGCGTCCTGGCGCTCGCCTTTGCCCTGACGGGCTGCAGCGGCGGCGGCAAGGACCCCAAGGCCAACTTCGTCGGCAGCTGGGAACTCTCGGGTGGAACCGTGGATGGCGAAGAGCTGACCGATGAGTACATGAAGATGCTCGAGGATTGGGGTGTCCACTGTGTTCTGATTCTCGATGAGGACGGTACAGGTGCCCTCGACCTGTTCCTTGAAGTCATGGACCTTAAATGGGAGGCAAAGGACGCCACCACCGTAACCATCACCGCCGAAGACGAGTCGCATGACATGAAGCTCAAGGACGGCAAACTCATCCTCGAAGAAGATGACGGCAATCTTGTCTTTACCAAGTCCGACAAGGACCTGTCCGGTACGGTGAAGAAGGATCGCGAGGCGGCCGAGAAGGAAGAAGAGATCGATGAGGCCGTCGAAGACGAAGATGTCCAGAGCGTCGAAATCTCCCCCGCCGTCACCGTCGCCGATGACGACCTGTGCACCATCACCATCACCGAGAAGTTCAAGGACGACTGGGGCGACATCGGCTTTGTCGTCAACATCACCAACAAGAGCGACAAGGACCTGACCTTCTACGCCCCCACCGGCAAGACCAACGTCAACGGCACCATGAAGGAAGCCTGGTTCTCGGCTCACCTGATGCCCGGCACCAACGCCACCGAAGAGTTCACCTTCTCGAACGGCACACTCGATAGCCTTGACGACCTCGTCAACACGACCATCGGCATCGATGCCTACCTGACCGATTCCTACGAGGACGTCGCCTCCTACAGCGCAACCATCGCGTAACGGCACGTAACATCAGCCGCGGGTTGGCGGACACATCCGCGCACATGTCAGGCGGGGCCGCAGGAGTTAATCCTGCGGCCCCGTCGCTTTTATGCCGACAGCACTGCCCATACAAGCAGGCCGCCCGCCGTTTTTAGATGCGAAACGGTGGGCGGCCTATCTTTGCGGCGCCGGAACACGGGTGAGCGCGTCGATTACGGGCGCTCCATGTTGGGAACGATGCTGCCCTCGGTCACCGCATGCACGGCCAGGCGCATGATGTTGTCGTAGCCGGTCTTGCTCAGGATCTCCGAGATGCGGCGCTTGATGGTGCCCTCACTCATAAACAGCTCGGCCGCGATCTCGCGACGACTTTTGCCCTCGCAGGCAAGGCGCAAAATCGATAGCTCGACATCGTCGAGGGCTGCTGTACCCGAAAAAATGCTCTCGGGCGGCTTGGGAAACGTGCAGTAGCCAGCCAACGTGGAGCGCATCACGGCGAACAGCTCGTCGATACCGACGTTCTTGTACACAAAGCTATCGACGCCCGCCTCGCGGGCCTGATCGACAAAGGTGATCTCGGGCATGCCTGTCATGATAATGATGCGACACTCGAGCAGCTGCTCCTTGATGCGTGCCGCCGCCACGATGCCGTTTGAATCGTGTTCGGTGCACACGTCCATCAGTATCATGTCCGGGCGCTCCTTGAGCGCGACACCCAAGGCCTCGGAGGCATCGGCGATCGCGGCAACGACGGTCATATCGGGCTGGTCGCCAACGGAGCGCGCCAGGCTCTCGCGCAGGATGGCCTGATCTTCGACAATTAACACGCGGATCATGAGTTTCTCCTTTGGGACGTGTCGTTGGCGTTAAGCGGAATGGATACCGTAAGCGTAAAGGGCGGGGTGGCGTGGACCTCTAGGCTGCCACCCAGATCTTGCGCGACATGCCTCATACCTGGGATACCCGTTCCCTCGCGATACGATACGGGGGCCGGGAACCCGTCGTTAGAAATCGTCATGTGCGCGACGGCGTCAGCATCCGTCCCCTCCTGCCACAAGCGCACATGGACCCGATGCGCCTGCGCATGCTTGGTGGCATTGGTCGAGGCTTCGCGGATAATCTGCAAAAAGGCTGCCGCGACACGCACGTCCTCAGGCAGCGCCCCCTCAACATCGATCTGCACACTCACCAGGCCAAAAGCATGGACGATATCGCCCAGTTGCTCTGCCGGTTCGGTGTCGCCCCCGCTGCGCAGATCGGCAGCGATTGAGCGTAGCAGCGGGTCGATCTGCTCGAGTGACTCGTCATCCAGGCGCCCCTCCTCCAGATAGCGATGGAGGATGGACAGGCGCTGCCCGATCACGTCGTGCACGCGAGCGCGCATACGCAGATAGGCCGCATTGTCGGCAACTTTTTTGACTTCCTCGATCTGGGCCTGGAGCTCTTGACCCGCGAGCTCAAGCAGGTGGTTGGCTTGCGCCAAACGATCGTGAGCATGCGCGTACTCTGTTACATCCAAACCGATAATGCGCTCGAAGAGGCGGCCAGAAACCATAACGTCATCGTGCACAAACAAGCGAATCTCGGCGGGAGAAACCTCGACCACAACGCGCGCCTCACCAAAGCGGTCCAAATTGATGCGCACGCGGCTCTGGCTGCTTTCGGGCATTTGCATGCTGAGCTTGCGCAGGTCGTTCCATGTACCGCTCATATCGCCTAGGTCGGTGGGCATATGAAGCTCCACCAGGTTTTTGCGCATGCAGCGGTTCATGAGCAGTGGACGGCCCCTCGAGTCCAGATACAGGATGCCCACGGGAATCACGTTGATGGTTTCGATCGTCGAGAACGCGGTGATATCCTCCTGGCGGTTACGGACGTCCATCAAGAGCGCCGCGACGGAACGGAACAGGAAGAACGCTCCCTCTGCGATAAGGACAACGGCCCACACCGAGCCCATGGCAAAAACCACCGGCGGTGTCACGGCGCCAACAAGCAGCAGCTCGGCCAGCATGACAGGGCGACGATAGTGCACCATAAGGACCACGCCATAGGCAAAGATCGCGGCATTGAGCCACAGCACTCCGCCCATTGCCCTGGCGCAAACGTCAAGCGGCGCCACCAGATACGAGCCAGACGACGCGAATAAGATGAGCGCCGAAATCATCAGGTGAAGCACAAGGCTCGTCTCGTAGGCGCAAATCACCTTACGGTTATAGGACGAGCGGCGCGATGCGATGAGCGGGACGTGGATCATCTGCAGACACGCAGCCAGGGCAAAGACAACATCGAGCGCAACGATTTGGGGAAGGATGAACGAAATCTGCATCGTCACTCACCCGCCCTCGGCATCAAGACGATCATGCGCAGCTGGCCGGGCTCGCCCTCAAGGCGGTATGCCACGTTGCGCCCTTGCAGAGCGCTTTCGAGCTCTTGCGCAGCGGACGTCTGCGAAAGATCTTCATCATCGTTGGAAAAAAGCGTGGCGCGCAGCTCGACACTGCACCGGTCATGGTCGCCCAAGTGATACATAAGCGCCGGATGGTCGGTGGTGTAGGCAAAAAACGCAAAGTCATACACGCAGTCGTACAGGGCGCTTACCGTACTGGCGTGCATCGGGCGCCGTATGGCGATAATCGAAGCGCAATCGACATCGATGGTGCGCAGGTCGCTTGCGAGCTCATTGGCAATGAGTTGAATGCGGTCGCGATCAAAACCGCTCTCCCCGTGCTGCGCCAACGTGAGCGACCCTTTGCGCTTGCAATAGGCGACGAGCATCTTGGCGCGCTGCAGCATGCGGTAACGCTCGTGTGAAGACGCCTCGTCGGTCAACGGTGGCAGCGAGCTCAGCAGGTCGTACATCTCTTCGAACGCGCGGGCAAGCGCCTGGTCCACGTCTTGGACTAGCAAGGTCTCGGCCTCTTGATCTGCCAGATGCGTCTTAAGATCGTAGTCGGCCGTGAGCAGCTCATTTTGGCGCTGCAGCTCCATGCGACGATGTGCCAGTTCACGGTTAAGCTCGTTGAGCTCCGACACGTCTTGGGCAAGCAGGGCCGATCCGCCCAGCAGCGGAAAGGCTCGGTACATCACATCGGGATCGTACGCCACGGCAAAGGCATGGGCATGCCCGTGTTCCTGGGCCCGCAGCTCTTCGCACACGCCCGCCGGCATTGGCTTTGACACCGGTGTGGCATAGACTTCCTGCAGGTCGCGCGTTAGAACTTTGAGGTCGAGCGGCAAGGTATCGAAGATGCCGGCAATGTCGTGATATGACGGAATGACACCGCAATCGAGACAGATTTCCATCGCCACCACGCACAAGACGCAATAGACGAGCGAGAAGTTGAGCCTCCATGCCCAGGGCACGCGCAGAGCATACGAGATGGCAAAGAACGCACCACCCAACAAAACAAGCGCCGCCGTGCCCGAGAAACGTTGGATGCGAAAGGACGAGGACCGGCCCACCAGGATAAAAAAGGCCACGAAGTTAAAGGCCGTCCACACTAAGACGGCGAAATAGCCCCAGCCGTACGTGTAATCGTTGCTCCAGGTGTCGCTTGCACGGTCAAAGTGGAATACCTGCCGGTGGAAATCGTTGGTGAGCACAAAACCGATAAGTAGGATGGCCACGACCCACAAGATGCTGCGATAGCGACGGCCCGCACGGTGTTGTTCCAGCCCCGCAAGGCGCAGGCCGCACAGCTGGTAGAGCAGCGGAATGAGCGTCATGGGCACGTAGTACAGGTACCACAGCACGGTGGCATAGAACGGTGTGAACGACTTGTATTTGAGGATGACCTCAATCATCCAGAGGGCGCAGATGGTGGCGACGGCAACAAGGCGGCGGCGCAACACATAGTCCAAACAGCGCAGATAGACCGATACGCCCCAGATTGAAAATATAATTGCGGCGACAAGCAGCGGGAGAGAGCTCGAATGGACGAGCGCATCCACGACCTCTTCGAACACCTCGCTATAGGCGGGCACGGCGTTAGAAAGCTTGGGGTCGGAGGCAAACAGCGCCGGCAAGACTGCCAAAAGCATGAGGAACAGCACGGTGATGGCGCCGGCGATAGCAAAGACGCGGTGACGGTACACCTGATGTGTTATACCAACAAGGAATCGCGGCATGGCGAAGAGCCTGCCGCCCCTGGGATCCGCCACGGGTGCGGATCGGGCGGCCGCGTGGCCGATATGTCGCTCGCGGGTACCCATAGTGCTTTTAGTGTACCGACAGGCGGGCCCAAAAAGCGGGCCACATGTCCCAAAATCCGCCGACGGCGAGGGACGTCGCCAGCGACTAGTCGTTTAAGAACGTCCCCAATGACTAAGACAAAACGAGCGAGGATTTTTGGACGCCCAAATGGCGAGAGTGGATAATCTCCCACTTTGAGCCCACAAACAGGCTAAAAACGGGAGATTATCCACTCTCATTCTGCGGGCACTCATTTAAGTACGTCCCCAATGAGTGCTTTAAAGCAGGACTTCCGAAACGCGGCGGTCAGGTCCGCCTCCTAAGGGCCTGAGGTGCTCAAGATTGGGAGCGACAAGCCCGACGAAGCGTACTTTAGGTACGCGAGGAGGGTTGGAGCCCCAAGGTTGAGTGCCTCAGTGCCCTTAGGCCAGGTCCTCGCCGTTGGTGGCGATGACCTTCTTGTACCAGTGAAAGCTCTTCTTTTTGGAACGCTTGAGGGTGCCGTTGCCTGCATCGTCGCGGTCGACATAGATAAAGCCGTAGCGCTTGGACATCTCGCCCGTGCCGGCCGAGACCAGGTCGATCGGACCCCAGGTAGTGTAGCCCAACAGGTCAACGCCGTCCTCGGTCACCGCATCGCGCATCGCGGCGATATGCTGGCGCAGGTAGTCGATACGGTAGTCGTCGTTGATGGAGCCGTCCTCCTCGACAACATCCTTGGCGCCCAGACCGTTCTCGACCACAAACAGCGGCTTCTGATAGCGGTCGTACAGATCGTTGAGGGTAATGCGGAAGCCTAGCGGATCGATGGCCCAGCCCCACTGGCTCTCCTGCAGGTAGGGGTTCTTGGCGCCGGCGAAGGCGTTGCCCTGGGTGCGCTCGACATCGGGGTTATCGGCGCCGGCGGAGCAACGGGTGCTGTAATAGCTAAAGCTGATGAAGTCGACGGTGTTGGCGGCCAGGATCTCGCGGTCCTCATCCGTCATGCCCACATCGATGCCCAGACGCTCGAGCTTCTTGACGGCATAGGCCGGGTAATAGCCACGGCTCTGGACGTCGACGAAGAAGTAGTTGTCCTGGTTGTCGAGCTGGGCCTGGCGCACATCGCCCGGGCGACAGCTGTAGGGGTAGTAGGTGCCGGCAGCGAGCATGCAGCCAATCTTGACCTCGGGGTCGATCTCGTGGGCGATCTTGGTGGCCCAAGCGCTGGCGACGAGCTCGTTGTGGGCGGCCAGATACTCGACGGCCTCCTTGTTCTCGCCCTCCTCAAAGACCAGACCTGCGCCCATAAACGGCAGGTGCAGGATCATATTGATCTCGTTAAAGGTGAGCCAATACTTCACCAGGCCCTTGTAGCGGGTGAAGATCGTAGTCGCAAGGTTCTTGTAGAAGTCGATGAGCTTGCGGTTGCGCCAGCCGCCGTATTCTTTGATGAGGTGAATCGGGCAGTCGAAGTGCGTGATGGTCACGAGCGGCTCGATGCCGTACTTTTGGCACTCGCGGAACACATCTTCATAGAAAGCCAGGCCGGCCTCGTTGGGCTCAGCCTCGTCACCGTTGGGGAAGATGCGGGTCCATGCCAGGCTCATGCGGAAGGTCTTAAAGCCCATCTCGGCGAAGAGGGCGATGTCCTCCTTGTAGTGATGGTAGAAATCGATGCCGGTCTGCGCGGGATAGTAGTAGCCATCCTCGAAGTCGAGCATCTTACGCTGGCCGGAGACCACCGCGTAGCGCTCAGCGCCGTGCGGCGCCACGTCCACGTTAGCCAAGCCGCGACCGTCCACGTCGTAGGCACCCTCGCACTGGTTGGCAGCCGTCGCGCCGCCCCACAGGAAGTCTTTACGGAAAGCCATACATCGATCCTTTCACACGCTGTTTGTCATAGGCTCAGTATCTCTATAAACGGCACGTCGCTCAACGGCAACGGCGCAGGTCGACACTTCTTTTCGCTCCCGCATATCGGCAGACGGTGCGCTCCTGACACTTTTTGATACCTCGCGTGCACGAAAAAGCACCCGCCCACACGCCGCGAACGTCAAGTGAGTAGACTTTTTGGCAAAACTCAACCAGACCCGCCTTTGACGCCATCAAAACCGCAGGTAGCTTACCTGGCATGTTCCGGCGTGGTCAGACTAAGCCAAAAAGTCTACTCACTTGCAAAAAAGGGCGCCTCCACAACAGCGAAGGCGCCCTCGGGTGGCAGACCATTTGACTGAATAGGAAAGAAAGGAAAAAATAGGAAAGAAAGGAAAGGAGACTTATGACTGAAACCATCTTCTCCCCCTCATTTGGAAATCGCCCATCCTATCTCGTCGGGCGCGAAACTGTAATTTCGACATTCATATCCGGCCTTGAGCAGGAACCGGGCAATCGCGACCGAGCCATGCTCATGCTTGGACAGCGAGGCAGCGGCAAGACAGTTCTTCTGTGGGAACTTGCCGACCGCGCACGCAAGCTCGGCTTTGTTGTCGCCACGCCTACCGTAGCCTCCGAGGATATGCTCGAGCGCATTGTCGAGAAAATCCAAGAAGCAGGCAAACCTTACGTCAACAAACGCCGCCTTCCCAAACTCGCGAGCGGCAGCCTAAGTGTTTTCGGGCTCTCGGCAGGCCTCGAGTTCACACGAGACGTGCAGGAGACCAAGAGCTTTCAGTTCAAGCTCACGCAGCTCGCGCGCAAACTGACCGAGCAGGGGCACGGCATCCTCATCCTCATCGACGAGCTCCAAGCAAATTCACCCGAGATCAGACAGCTCGTCACCGCCTATCAAGAGCTGGTCGGCGAACGACTCAACGTCGCGCTCGTCATGGCGGGCCTTCCGGGAGCCGTCTGCGCAACACTCAATGACCGTGTGCTGACATTTCTCAACCGCGCTCGAAAGGTCACGCTCGAGCCACTTTCGGTCGGAGATGTCGATACCTATTACCAGCGGGCTTTCGATGAGCTCGGCCTTGATATTCCAAGCGATCTTCGCCTCCGTGCCGCTCGCGCAACCCAAGGCTCGCCCTATATGCTGCAACTCATCGGCTATAACATCGCCAATCGCTGCAGGACAGGCGAACGTGCGACGCAAGGGTTAATCGACGGAGCCATCGAGGCGTCGAAAGTCGATTTCGAAAACGATGTGTGCGAAACGACGCTCGCCGCGCTGTCAGACCAAGACGTCGCGTTTCTCTCCGCAATGACTGATGACGAAGACGCTGTGTCTCGCATTTCTGATGTTGCGAAGCGCATGTCAGTCACACCCGACTATGCGCAAAAGTATCGCCGGCGCCTCATCGACGCCGGCGTTATCGAGCAGGCGCGCCGCGGCTACGTGCGCTTCGCCGTCCCCTATATGGCCGATTACCTGCGCAGCCAGCTCTAGGCAACCACCGCAAAGGGGACAGGCACCTTTGTGGTGGGTTGGGCCCGCTTGTCTCGATCTGTAACAGTTAGGCCGTCAAAACCGGGCTTGGCGTTACAGATTGAGATTGTTCGGGCGGCCCCCGTGGTTCGTCTTGATCTGTAACAGATAGAGACGATTTAGCGCGCCAACTGTTACAGATTGAGACGGAAGACCCTAGTCCACGGTGATGTCGAGGTTCTTGCCGACGAGACCTACGTAGCCGCCCTCGGCAGCCTTGGGACTATCTGCGTGGCAGAGAACCCACTTGTCGGCCTTCCAGTAGCAGTAGCTATCACCGGCCGCGGGCATGTCGGCCGCAGCCTCGGGGCGCGGACCGTTGGTGCCGGCGGGCAGCGCAACCATCACCTGGAAGCCACCGTCGTCGACCATGCACGGCGTGTAGTGCAACGTGGTGGCGTAGACCTCGACGAGCGTGCCGGCGGGCGCGCGGAACGCCTTGACCTGCGCGGTGTCGAGCTTGCCGTCGACAATCTGCTCACGCTTGGCGAGCAGCAGAATAAAGTCGCGAGCACCCAGGTTGAACTCGCTCGCGCGGTGATACTCCAAGCAGTTGAGCTTCGTGTTGTGGCCGTTGCACCAGCCCAGCTGGAAGGGGCGGCCGCCGTACATGAGCAGACCGAGCGTGTCGGCACCTTCGACCTGTTCCAGCTCGGGCGCGGAGGCCACATACTTGCTACCCTCGGGAATGGGCGTGGCGGAAAGTGCCTCGACAAGCGGAGCTGTCAGGCTGGAGGGTACGTCGTCCCACACGCGGCCGTAGGACTTGAACTCGGGATCGGTAACAGAGTAGATATGCATGTTCGCTCCTGTTCGTAAATGTGACTATATAAACATTCTAGAACATTAGCCGTCTTTTGATGGAGTCAATACCGCAAACAACACGCACCAGAGTCACATGGGCAAAAGGGCGGCGTGTATTTTACTTAGCCGAGATAGCCCTTAAGGAACTCAATGACACCCGAGCACCAGTGATCAGTTTCCGGCGCATGAGGTTTCATTAACGCATGTCCTCCTTCTGGATACACAATCTCCTCGTGGTGCACCCCAGCCGCATCCAGTGCGTCAACCATCTTTCCGAGATTGCCGGGCGATACGACATCATCGTCGGCGCATTGCCAAAGATATGTCGGCGGATACCGTTCCCACACATGTTGATCAATGCAGAAATCATCAATCGCATCGTGCCCAGCTCCACCGCACACCGAATCAAGAAATCTATGGTCTGACGCACATTCGGACTCATGAAGGTCAATCGGGGCGTAACACAGAACCAAAGCTTTTGGCGGCTCGCATCCGTAAGATGCAAACCCCTTGTTATCCGTCCCCCACTCGGCGGTCAAATGCGCGCCAGCGGAAAAACCGATAAGCGCATATTTTTTGTCCACATTAAATCGCGTTGAATTCTCGAGGACAAAACGGACTGCGCGATTAAGGTCATCGATCGGACGCGGCATCAGCGGCTCGACCCTCACCCTGTATGACAACACAAACACGTTATAGCCCGCATCGTTGAGCTCGGGAGCAACGGGAAAACCTTCCATTTGGTGACAAACGCTCTGATAGCCCCCACCCGAAATCGCGATAACGAATGGCGCCCCCGGTCGCCCCGGAAAGAAAAACAGCTTTGCGTTGCGCCGGGTCGGATCGCGAATACAATCGGCTTCATCCCAAATATCGTATGCAACCTGCCTCCCGTCATCCGCAAGCTCAACAATCCGATTCAACCCGCGCAGGACACGAGTAACTTCATACGGATTAGTGTCGGAATTCAAATGGGCCGCGATGGGCTTATTCCACATGCGCTCCCAAGTTGAAGGTCGGCAAAGCATGAGATGCTCACCGAACCCAGCGAACTCAGGAAGAAGTGCGATTTCTCCAAATGTCATATCGGCAGTAATTGTCATAACCAGTCACTCCAAAAACGAGGTGGGCTCGCGCAGATCAATCGCAAGCCCACCATATGCAATCTGCCGCGGGGTTTTCAGCAGCTTACATTCCGAATAATTGTCTATTCCGCCGACGTGTCTGCATCAGGGCGATACATGATGTAGACGAGGACGAAGGTAAGAATAAAACCAACGACATTGCAAAGGATCGCACCAATAAGGCTGCTCATATCACCGGAAGGATTCATGTAGCCGGGGAAGCTGAAAATACCACTCGACGTCATAACGAACGTGCGGGTATTGAAGATAGCCGGGATAACAGCGCTAATTGCACCAGAAATCATGGAAGCGACGATGATCTTCTTGTGCTCCAAAACTATGCCGTACAGGGCAGGTTCTGTAATTCCGCACAGGCTCGTAATGGCACAGCTGAATCCAAGGCTCTTTTCGCTCGGATCCTTCGAGCGGAAAGCAAACGCCAAGCAAGCGCCGACGACACCCATGCTACCGCAAAGAAGTCCAAGGATAGGGTCGGAACCGACGGTCATAATATTGTTGATGGAGATCACAATGAGGGCCCAATGGAGTCCAAGAGGAATCATGACGAGGCCAAATATCGGTCCAAGAATAACGCCGCAAAGAATGGGGCTGAACTGATAGACCGCCAGTACGGCAGTCGCAAGCAAGGAGCTCGCCTGTTGGATAACCGGGCCAACCACAAGAAGCGAGATGGGGGCAGCAATAGCAACTGTCAGGAACGGAACGAGTGCAAATGCCAAAGCATCGGGAAGAACCGCACGCAGCCACTTATAAAGAACGGATGCGAACCAAGCCGCCACGATAGCGGGAAACACCGTCGAGGCATAGCTCACCATCGTGAACTTCATGCCGAACAAATCCAGCGCATCACCAGCTCCAGCTGCGGCAACAAAAGTCGGGTAAAGCAGGATTGCACCGAGCACCGCACCGATATATTGATCGATTCCAAAGAATTTGGCCGCAGACGATCCGACGAGAACGGGCAAGAAATACATGCTGGCGTTTCCCATGCCGTACAGCAGGGTATAAATTCCGCTCTCAGCGGAAACGACACCTGCCGTCGTCAGGATACTAAGGACGGCGTTTATCATTCCGCATGCAATCAAGGCGGGAAGAACGGGCATCATGATGCCGCTGATCAGCTTCATCAGCTTTCCCAGAAAACCTTTGGTCTCGCCTTCATCTGCCGCGGACTTCCCGGTGTCAACCCCGGTTTCCTTTGCAACGATTTCGTAGACCTTATCGACCTTGGGCCCCACAATCACTTGGTATTGCCCTGCTGAATGGCGAATATCGATCACACCATCGATTGCCTTGACTTTTGCATCATCTACGATGCTTTCGTCCTTAAGATTGAACCTTAAACGAGTCATGCAGTGGGCTACAAATGTAACGTTTTCTGCACCGCCCACCATCTCGAGAATCTCGGCAGCGAGCTTGGTTGTATCTGCCATAAATACCATTTCTCCCATGTTGTGTTTTATATGTAACCATCGGCAAAGCGCGCGCCTTCGCCGACCAATTACCTAGCTTTCGATGCGATTCGATTGATATGCATCATCAGATAGAGTCTTTCTTCGTCTATAAGTTCTTGGCCCGTCAGCCGGCTGAGAACAGAAGCGATGTCATCGGCGCACGCCGATGCCACCGGATATTCATCTTTGAGCGAGAGATACATCTTGCGGTTGTCGCTTACGATACTTTCGCCAGAGTTCAACCTATTGAATAGGTACTGAAGGTGGGTTGCGAACCTTGCATAATCGAAGCCCTCCCGATCAACTTGAATACCAAGCCGTCTTTCAACAGCAATAGTTGATTCTTCGAGAACGCGATCGTAAACGTCCGTGCCAAACTCTTCAGCCAGCTCACATGAATCCGAATCGGCCATGTTATTGATAAACGCCATGGCAATTCCAACTGTCTCATGAGCGGGAAGCCTAACATTGAGACGTTTCCTGATTATTCGAAGCGCGTACTCGCCGATTTTGAATTCGACGGGATATTGTTGGCGAACATCAAAAGACAAGGGCATATGGACAACAATGTTTTGCTCCTTGCGCTTAATTGCATACGCGATATGGTCCGCAAGAATAAACGGCAAATTAGGGCTTACTTCATAGGGAAGCAGTCCTGTCGACATATCAATAACATCCGAGGTCAGCTCGAGAAGTTCATCCGAGACTTCATCAATGAGAGCGATGTAGCGGGAACTAACGTTATAGAACGTTCGTTGAATCTCCGAGAGCGGTAATTCATCGCCAACGTCCTTAAACCCCAGGCCACGCCCGAATGCCACCAGCTGCCTGCCATTTCCGTCGATGCAGAGGACAGCGCTGGTGTTAATTCGTTTAACGATTTCCATGTGTCCCCCTTAAACAAAACAAGGCTCCCGAAGCAGAATCCGACAATCAATGTCGACAGATGCTGCTTCAGGAGCCTTGCCTGAATATCACTCTGGTTGCCAGTTTAAGCGAAACACCGTAAATGACCTCGTGTAAACATTACTAAACAGTTAAACGGTCGATATCTCCATGTGAACGGTTTAGAAGCAGAAGGCAATCCTTACGCCTGCTGGTAGTGCAGGTGCTTCTCGTCGATATCGGCCAGGTCGCGGTCGAGGTAGCGGCGCGCGAGCCAGTTTGCCATGGGAAGGTTCTGGTCCAGGTAGTTGCCGCACTCCTCGGGAGCGGCACCGGGGACATCGCCCTCAAAGTCGGCGACGAACTCAAAGAG